>NZ_JBTRXV010000029.1:0-44144 GCF_054608695.1 Thiomonas sp. | reverse complement strand
GACAGCACCAGCGCGGATCTGTGGTTCGGCTGCCGCCATGCGCTGCAGGCTTCGATCTGCGTGGGGCCGCAGGCGCTGGGGCAGGCGCGCGCCCAGGGCCGGGCGGTGGCGGTGTGGGTGGCCCGCAGCCGACTCCCCAGCTTCTTGCACACCGGCCTGGCTCAGGGCCTGCTGCGCTTGAACTTCCGCAACAGTGTGGTGTTCTACAGCCCCAGACAGGCCAACTCCACGGCGCCACTGCCGGAAAATCCGAGTCCTCTGCCTTGAATTCGGCCTGCTTGCCCTCAAATCCTGCGCAGATTTGCATTTTTTCGGTCCAAGCCCAACTCACCTGCCCATATCTCCATGTCGTCAGCCGAACAACCCACCGCACCCCAGCCCGTCGATCTCCAGGCCGCAGACTCGCCTCAAGACGAAGCGCCTGACGCACTCGAGCAAGCCCTGAAAATCGCCCAGGACGAACTCGATACGCTGAAAGACCAATTCCTGCGCGCCAAGGCCGAGGCCGAAAACACCCGGCGTCGTGCCGAAGAGGAAACCGCGAAGGCGCGCAAATTCGCCGTGGAAGCCATGGCGCAGGAACTGCTGCCGGTGAAAGACAGCCTGGAAGCTGCGCTGGCCGACACCAGCGGCAGCATCGAGGCGCTGAAGAAAGGCGTGGAACTGACCCTCAGTCAGTTGCGCGGGGCTTTCGAGCGCAGCCGCATTCAGGAAGTGGCCCCGGTCGCCGGCGAGCGCTTCGACCCCAGCCGGCATCAGGCCATCGCCACGGTGCCGGCGCAACAAGCCGCCAACACCGTGGTGAACGTGCTGCAAAAGGGCTATGCCCTGGCCGATCGCACCCTGCGGCCGGCGATGGTGACGGTCGCTGCGGCCGCAGGACCGGCTGCAGACATGAATGACAAGCCGGGCGCTTGAATCCCGGGGAAACGGCAGCATTTGATGCACATGAGCGCCGGGCGGCAGCCAATCATCACCACGAGCCGCCACGGCCGGCAAGAAACCAACGACAAACACGGAGTTCGACATGGCAAAAATCATCGGCATCGACCTTGGCACCACCAATTCCTGCGTCGCAGTGATGGAAGGCGGTGCGCCGAAGGTCATTGAAAACAGTGAAGGCGCGCGCACCACGCCGTCCATCGTCGCCTATATGGAAGACGGTGAAATCCTGGTCGGCGCTCCGGCCAAGCGCCAGGCAGTGACCAATCCGCGCAACACGCTGTATGCGGTGAAGCGCCTGATCGGCCGCAAGTTCGAGGAAAAGGAAGTGCAGAAGGACATCGGCATGATGCCCTACAGCATCGTGCGCGCCGACAACGGCGATGCCTGGATCGACGTGCGCAGCAAGAAGCTGGCGCCGCCGCAAATCTCGGCCGAAGTGCTGCGCAAGATGAAAAAGACCGCCGAAGACTACCTCGGCGAAGAAGTGACCGAAGCCGTGATCACCGTGCCGGCCTATTTCAACGACAGCCAGCGCCAGGCCACCAAGGACGCCGGGCGCATTGCCGGGCTGGACGTGAAGCGCATCATCAACGAGCCCACCGCCGCGGCCCTGGCTTTCGGCCTGGACAAGGTCGGCAAGGGCGACCGCAAGATTGCGGTGTACGACCTGGGCGGCGGCACCTTCGACATCTCCATCATCGAGATCGCCGACGTCGACGGCGAGAAGCAGTTCGAGGTGCTGTCCACCAACGGCGACACCTTCCTCGGCGGCGAGGACTTCGACCAGCGCATCATGGATTACATCGTCGCCGAGTTCAAGAAGGAGTCCGGCGTCGACCTGTCCAAGGACGTGCTCGCGCTGCAGCGCCTGAAAGACGCGGCCGAGAAGGCCAAGATCGAGCTGTCCAGCAGCCAGCAGACCGAGATCAACCTGCCCTACATCACCGCCGATGCCAGCGGCCCCAAGCACCTGAGCCTGAAGCTCACGCGCGCCAAGCTCGAAGCCCTGGTGGAAGAACTGATCGAGCGCACCATCGAGCCCTGCCGCAAGGCCATCAAGGACGCGGGCGTGAAGATCGGCGACATTTCCGACGTCATCCTGGTGGGCGGCATGACGCGCATGCCCAAGGTGCAGGACAAGGTGAAGGAGTTCTTCGGCAAGGACCCGCGCAAGGACGTGAACCCGGACGAAGCCGTTGCGGTGGGTGCCGCCATCCAGGGCTCGGTGCTGGCCGGCGACCGCAAGGACGTGCTGCTGCTCGACGTCTCCCCGCTCACCCTGGGCATCGAAACCCTGGGCGGCGTGATGACGCCCATGATCAAGCGCAACACCACCATCCCCACCAAGCACACGCAGGTCTACTCCACGGCCGACGACAACCAGCCGGCCGTGACCATCAAGGTGTTCCAGGGCGAGCGCGAACTGGCCAGCGGCAACAAGCTGCTGGGCGAGTTCAACCTCGAAGGCATTCCGCCGGCCGCCCGCGGCACGCCGCAGATCGAAGTGACGTTCGACATCGACGCCAACGGCATCCTGCACGTCAGTGCCAAAGACAAGGGCACCGGCAAGGAGAACAAGATCACCATCAAGGCCAATTCGGGACTGAGCGAGGACGAGGTGCAGCGCATGGTGCGCGATGCCGAAGTCAATGCCGCCGAAGACCACAAGAAGCGTGAACTGGTGGATGCACGCAACCAGGCCGACGCCGCCGCGCATGGTGTGCGCAAGTCATTGGCCGAGCATGGCGGCAAGCTGGATGCGGGCGAAAAATCCGCCATCGAAGCCGCCTTGAAAGACGTGGACGACGCCATCAAGGGTGACGACAAGGCTGCGATCGAATCCAAGACAGAAGCCCTCATGAGCGCCAGCCAGAAATTGGGCGAGAAAATGTATGCCCAGGATCCGGCGGCCGCGGCCGCTGGCGGCGCCTCGGCCGGTGGCGCCTCGGGCCACACCGACGACGATACGGTCGTGGACGCCGAGTTCAAGGAAGTCAAAGACGGCAAGGCCTGAGCCGCCGCGCTGGAGAACAGGCATGCCGTTTGCATGCTGATTGCGGGGAGGGTGTCGTCACCCTCCCCTTTTGCGTTTTTCATACGGGATCGTTTCAAGCATGGCCAAACGCGATTTTTACGACATTCTGGGCGTCTCCCGCGACGCGGACGAAGACACCCTGAAGAAGGCCTACCGCAAGCTGGCCATGAAATTCCACCCGGACCGCAACGAGGGTGACAAGGCCGCCGAAGAGCATTTCAAGGAGGCCAAGCAGGCCTACGAAACCCTGACCGACCCGCAAAAGCGCGCCGCTTACGACCGCTTTGGCCATGCCGGGATGGACCCTTCCGCCGGTGGCATGGGCGGTGGCGCGGCTGGCGGTTTTGGCGACTTCGGCAGCATTTTCGAGGAGATTTTCGGCGGCGCCGGCAGCCGGCAACGCAGTAGCGGGCAGCAGGTGTATCGCGGCTCGGACCTCAGCTACTCGCTCAGCCTGTCCCTGGAAGAAGCCGCGCTCGGGGTGAACAAATCGTTGCGCATCCCATCGTGGGATAGCTGCGACACCTGCGGCGGCAGCGGCGCCAAGCCCGGCACCAAGCCCAAGGCCTGCCCGACCTGCAAGGGCAGTGGCGCCACCACGCAGCGCATGGGCCCATTCGCCATGCAGCACACCTGCTCGACCTGCGGCGGCACCGGCAAGATCATCCCCGAGCCCTGCACCACCTGCCACGGCCTGGGGCGCGTCCAGCGGCAGAAAACCCTGGAGGTGCAAATTCCCGCCGGCATCGACACCGGCATGCGCATCCGCTCCAGCGGCAACGGCGAACCGGGTGCGAACGGCGGGCCTTCGGGCGACCTCTACGTTGAAATCCAGATCAAGCCGCACAGCATTTTCGAGCGCGACGGTGACGACCTGCACTGCAAGATTCCAGTCAGCATGACCGCTGCCGCGCTGGGTTCGCGCATCGAGGTACCCACCCTCTCCGGCCCGGCCGAGATCGACCTGCCCGAGGGCACGCAGTCGGGCAAGACCCTGCGCCTGCGCGGCAAGGGAATCAAGGGCATCCACGCCGGCCACCCCGGCGACCTGTACTGCCATATTCAGGTGGAAACACCAGTGAAACTGAGCGAGGAACAGCGCCGCATGCTGGAGCAGCTCGACGAGTCGTTCAAGCGCGGCGGCGACCGCCACTCTCCCGGGGGCAAGACCTGGGGCGACAAGGTCCGGGACTTCTTCAAATAAGTTCGTGCCGCCCCGGTGCGACAATTCGCGCCTTCCCTTCCCATCCAACGTCCAACAAGCCATCATGGAAGCCGAACAACTCAACGCCCTCTGCGCCCAACTGCGCGACCTGTCGGCGCGCACGCGCTCGCTCCGGGGGTATCTTTGACTACGACGCCAAGTCGGCCCGTCTGAGGGAGGTCAGCGCCGCGCTGGAAGACCCCAAGGTCTGGGACGACCCCAAGCGCGCGCAGGAGCTGGGCAAGGAAAACCGCGGGCTGGAAGCCGTGGTGCTGGAGATCGAGCGCATCGAGCGTGAACTGGCGGACGAGCAGGAGCTGTTCGAGCTGTCGCGCGACGAGGGCGACGACGCAACCCTGCTGTCGATCGAAGCCGATGTGCAAGCCACCGCCAAGCGCGTGGAAGACATGGAATTCCGCCGCATGTTCTCCAATCCGATGGACCCCGGCAACTGCTTCATCGACATTCAGGCCGGCGCCGGCGGCACCGAAGCCTGCGACTGGGCTTCCATGCTGCTGCGCCAATACCTGCGCTACAGCGAGCGCCAGGGCTTCAGGGTCGAGGTGCTGGAAGAATCCGCCGGCGACGTTGCCGGGGTGAAGAGCGCTTCCATCAAGGTGGAAGGCGATTACGCCTACGGCAAGTTGCGGACCGAAACCGGCGTGCACCGGCTGGTGCGCAAAAGCCCGTTCGACTCCTCCGGCGGGCGCCACACCAGCTTCGCCAGCGTGTTCATCTACCCCGAGGTGGATGACTCGATCGAGATCGACATCAACCCGGCCGATGTCCGCATCGACACCTTCCGCGCCAGCGGCGCCGGCGGCCAGCACATCAACAAGACCGATTCGGCGGTGCGCATCACCCATGTGCCCACCGGCATCGTCGTGCAATGCCAGAACGACCGCTCGCAGCACAAGAACCGCGCCGAGGCCTGGGCCATGCTGCGCTCGCGCCTGTTCGAGCACGAGCTGCGCAAGCGCCAGGCCGAACAGCAAAAGCTGGAAGACAGCAAGAGCGACGTCGGCTGGGGCCACCAGATTCGCAGCTATGTGCTGGACCAGAGCCGCATCAAGGACCTGCGCACCGGGGTGGAAATGTCCAACACCCAGAAGGTGCTCGACGGCGACCTCGACGACTTCATTTCCGCCAGCCTGAAACAAGGGCTGTGAGCCCGTCGCGCCGTTTTCAGCCGCCCTCGCCCCAGCGTCCCAAAGCATCAACCGGATGACCGCCATGCGCACCGACCAAGCTCCCGTGATCTCCCGCCTGCAGTACGCCAAACCGGCCTATGCCATCGACCAGGTCACGCTGGAATTCGACCTCGACCCCGATCGCACCCGGGTGAAAAACCGCATGCAGCTGCGCCGCCTGGCCGACGCCTCGGCCGACGCGCCGCTGCTGCTGGACGGCGAGGACCTGACGCTGCAATCGCTCACCGTGGACGGCAAGGCCTGGGTCTACGCCGCAACCGACGGCGGCATCCGGCTGGACAAGCTGCCAGACGCCTTTCAGCTCGACATCGTCACCGCCTGCTCCCCGCGTGCCAATACGCGCTTGTCGGGCCTGTACCTGTCGGGCGACGCCTTCTTCACCCAATGCGAGGCCGAGGGCTTTCGCCGCATCACCTACTGGCCCGACCGTCCGGACGTGATGAGCCGCTTCACCGTGGTGCTGCGCGCCGACAAGGCCAAGTACCCGGTGCTGCTGTCCAACGGCAACCTCAAGAGCCAGCGCCCGCTCGACGATGGCCGCATGGAAGCGGTGTGGGAAGACCCCTTTCCCAAGCCCAGCTATCTGTTCGCGCTGGTGGCCGGGCGCTTGGTGTGCCGCGAGCAGCGCATCCGGGCTGCCGATGGCCGCGAGCATCTGCTGCAGGTGTATGTGCGCGAGGGCGACCTGGACAAGACCGAGCACGCCATGCAGTCCCTGGTGCATTCGGTGGCCTGGGACGAGCAGCGCTTCGGCCTGAGCCTGGACCTCGACCGCTTCATGATCGTCGCCGTGAGCGACTTCAATATGGGCGCGATGGAGAACAAGGGCCTCAACGTCTTCAACACCAAGTACGTGCTGGCCAACCCCGCCACCGCCACCGATGTCGATTACATGAACATCGAGTCGGTGGTCGGCCACGAGTATTTCCACAACTGGACCGGCAACCGCATCACCTGCCGCGACTGGTTTCAGCTCAGCCTGAAGGAAGGCCTCACCGTGTTCCGCGATCAGGAATTCAGCCAGGATCTGGCGGCGCAAAGCGGCGGCGAATCGGCACGCGCGGTCAAGCGCATCGAAGACGTGCGTGGCCTGCGCGCGGTGCAGTTCCCCGAGGACGCCGGCCCCATGGCCCACCCGGTGCGGCCCGACAGCTATGTCGCCATCGACAACTTCTACACCCCCACGGTCTACGAAAAAGGGGCCGAAGTCGTGCGCATGATGCAAACGCTCGTGGGCCGCGCCGGCTTCGCTGCCGGCATGAAGCTCTACTTCGCCCGCCACGACGGCCAGGCCGTGACCTGCGACGATTTCCTCGCCGCCATGGCCGACGCCAACCCCGGCTCGGCGCTCGAGACGCACCGTGCCCAGTTCAGCCTGTGGTACGCCCAGGCCGGCACGCCGCGCCTGCGCGCCGCCGGCCAGTATGACGCCGCCGCCCGCAGCTACACCCTCGGCTTGACGCAGGCCTGCCCCGCCACACCCGGCCAGCCTGAGAAGCAGGCGCAAATCATTCCCTTGCGCCTGGGCCTCTTGGCCCGCAGTGGCGAGGCGCTGAGCTTCCGCGTGGAAGCCGGCGCGCGCGGCACCGATGCCCTGCTCGTGCTCACCCAGCCGCAGCAGAGCTTCGTGCTGCACGAGGTGGATGCCGAGCCCATCCCTTCGCTGCTGCGCGGCTTCTCCGCTCCGGTGCTGCTGGACGACGGCCTGAGCGACGCTGACCGTCTGGTGCTGCTGGCCCACGACACCGACCCCTTCAACCGCTGGGAAGCGGCGCAGCGCCTGGCCCTGGCGCGCCTGCTGCCCGCCGCGCAGGACGGTGACCTCAAGCTTGACGCCGCCTACCTCGACGCCCTGCGTGGCGTGTTGCACGACACCGGGCTCGATCCCGCGTTCAAGGAGCTCGTGCTCACGCTGCCCAGCGAAGGCTACATCGCCGAGCAGCTCGGCCAGATCGATCCCGCCCGCATCCATCAAACCCGTCAGACCATGCGCCTGGCCCTGGGGCAGCAACTGCAAGCCGACTGGGAGCAGACTTGGCATGCCCTTGCGCCCACGGGCGGCTACACCCCCGACTTCGCCGGCGCCGGCCGGCGCGGTTTGCGCAACCTCGCCCTGTCCTACCTCAGCCTCACGGGCGACGCGGTGTGGCAAGGGCGCGCTTACCAGTTGGTGAAGGATGCGGACAATATGACCGACCGCTTCGACGCCCTCGCTGCCCTGGTGGGCAGCCGCGCCGAGCCGGCCCAGGCTGCGCTGGAACGCTTTGCCGCGCAGTTCGCGCATGAGCCGCTGGTGATGGACAAATGGTTCGCGCTGCAGGCCGCCGCGCCGGGGGTCGAGGTCAGCGCCATCCGCACGCTGATGCAGCGCCCCGACTTCAGCATTCGCAACCCCAATCGCGCGCGCAGCGTCATTTCCACGTTCTGCCAGGGCAACCCCGGCGCCTTCCACCGCACCGACGGCGCTGGCTATAGCTTCTGGGCCGAGCAGGTGCGCACGCTCGACGCCATCAACCCGCAAGTCGCCGCCCGTCTCGCCCGCGCGCTGGACCGCTGGCGCAAACTCACGCCGTCGTACGCCCAGATGGTCGAGCCCATCATGCGCGACCTGGCGGCCCATCCAGGACTATCGGCCGACACCCGCGAGATCCTGGGCAAGGCCCTGGCCTGAACACACGCACAGGTCAGCTCCACATCACCCCAATACTCAGGGAACCCCGATGTCCGACACCACCATCAGCCTGTCGCGCTGGCTCATCGAGCAAGAACGCACCCACGGCCATATTCCCGGCTCGCTGCGCCTGCTCATCGAGCAAGTGGCACGCGCCTGCAAGCGCATCAGCCACGCCGTGAACAAGGGGGCCAGCGCCGGCATCATGGGCAGCGCCGGCAGCGAGAACATCCAGGGCGAGGTGCAGAAAAAGCTCGACGTCATCGCCAACGACGTGCTGCTGGAAGCCAACGAATGGGGCGGCCACCTGGCCGCCATGGCCTCGGAGGAATTGGAGCGCATCCACGTCATTCCCCACCGCTACCCGCGCGGCGAATACCTGCTGATGTTCGACCCGCTCGACGGCTCCAGCAATATCGAGGTCAACGTCACCATCGGCACCATCTTCTCGGTGCTGCACCTGGCCGATGGCGTCAGCGAAGTCGGGCCCGAGCATTTCCTGCAGCCCGGGCGCCAGCAAGTGGCCGCCGGCTACTGCACCTACGGCCCGCAAACCACGCTGGTGCTCACGCTCGGCCACGGCGTAACGGTGTTCACCCTCGACAGCGGCCAGGGCAGTTTCGTGCTGACGCAGGAAGGCCTGCGCATCCCCGAGTCCACCCGCGAGTTCTCCATCAATATGTCGAACCTGCGCCACTGGGCACCACCCGTGCAGCGCTACATCGACGAATGCCTGCAAGGCAAGGACGGCCCGCGCGGCAAGGACTTCAATATGCGCTGGGTCGGCAGCATGGTGGCCGACGTGCACCGCGTGCTCGCCCGTGGCGGCGTCTTCCTCTACCCCTGGGACCGGCGCGAACCCGACCGCGCCGGCAAGCTGCGCCTGCTGTACGAAGCCAACCCCATGGCCCTGCTGGTGGAACAAGCCGGCGGCATGGCCATGGCCGGCACTGAGCGCATCCTCGACATCCAGCCGACCAGCCTGCACCAACGCGCCGCGGTCATGCTGGGCAGCAGCGAAGAGGTTGCCCTGCTGCAGAAGTATCACCAAGAAGCACAGTAAATGCCGACGACCAGACGCGAACCCGGCAGGGTCAGATCGTCCGTTTCGCGCGCTGGATCGGTTAAGATTTCATGTTTTGCCGCCGGTGTAGCTCAGTTGGTAGAGCAGCTCATTCGTAATGAGAAGGTCGAGGGTTCGATTCCTTTCACCGGCACCACGAACGGCTCTCCTGGAAACGAAGGGCTGCTCCCGAGTTTCCTTGCCCCCTCCGGGGGGAGTCCGCTCGCGGACTGCTGGGGGCACTTGTATCTCTAGCACCTGTTCCGTGACTCCATCCCCGCCCCAAGACCGTCTCCCCTCACGCAGCATGCTGTGGGTGCTGGCCATCATGCTGGCTGCCCTGTGGTTCGGGGTGTTGGGCTACCGCGATCTGGTGCCCACGGACGAGGGCCGCTACGCCGAAATTCCACGTGAGATGGTGGCCAGCGGCAACTGGGTCACGCCGCGCCTGGACGGCCTGAAATATTTCGAGAAACCTCCGCTGCAATATTGGGCCACGGCCGTGGCTTACGAGGTGTTCGGCCTCGGCCAATGGCAAGCACGGCTGTGGACCGGGCTCACGGGCTTCTTCACCATCCTGCTCACCGGCTATGCCGGTTGGCGCGTATTCGGTGCGCGCACCGGGCTGTACGCGGCAGCCATTCTGGCCAGCAGCCTGTACTGGGTGGCGATGGGCCATATCAACACCCTGGACATGGGCGTGTCGGCGATGTTGGCCGGCAGCCTGCTGAGTTTTTTGCTGGCGCAGCGTGACGGTGCAACGCCTGCGCAGAGCCGCAACTGGATGTGGGCCTGCTGGGCCTTCATGGCGCTGGCGCTGCTGTCCAAAGGGCTCATCGGCCCGGCCTTTCCTGGCATGACGCTGGTGCTCTACACCCTGCTCACGCGCGACTGGGGCCTGTGGAAGCGGCTGCACATCGTCACCGGCCTGCTGATTTTTCTGGCCATCGGCCTGCCCTGGCATGTGCTGGTGCAACTGCGCAACCCCGAGTTTTTCGACTACTACTTCATCTACCAGCAGTTCACCCGCTTTCTCACGCCTGAGTTGGCGCGGCCGGGGCCGTGGTGGTATTTCTTCCCCATACTGTTGCTCGCCGTGCTGCCCTGGGTTGGCGGCTTGTTCGGCGGGCTGCGGCATGCGTGGAAGCAGCCGAGCGGCATGGAAGCATCGAGCGCAGTCGTTGCCGGCAGGCCCGGCTTCAAACCCAACTGGGCGCTGCTGATCTGGACGGTGTTCATCTTCGCTTTTTTCAGCGCTTCGCATTCCAAGCTGCCGTCCTACATCCTGCCCGTGTTTCCGGCGCTGGCGCTGATGATCGGCAACCATTTCGCCCATGCCCAGCGCGGAGTCTTGCGCTGGCAGTTCGCGCTCTACGGCTTCATCTCGCTGGCCGCCGCCGCGGGCTTGACCCAGCTTTGGCGCGCGGGCAACGCGGTGACGCCAGGCGCGCTGTATCAGCAATACGGCTGGTGGCTGGAAATCACGGCGCTACTGGGCATCGTCGGCAGCGCACTGGCCTGGCGCTGGGAGACGGCCGGGCGCCGCAGCGCTGCCGTGTTGGCTCTGGCCATCAGCATGTTTCTCGGCTTCACGGTGGCGTCGCAGGGGTTTCAGATTCTTGGGCGCACGGCATCGACCAAGGACGTGGTCGCCGCCATCCGGCCGTGGCTTCATGCCGGCCAGCCGTTCTACGTCGTGGGTACTTATGACCAGACCCTGCCGTTCTACTTGCGCCGTACCGTGACGGTGGTGGAGTACCAGGGCGAGCTGCACTTCGGCATCACGCAGCAACCGCAATTGTGGGTCCCCACCCTGGCCGACTTCGCCCAGCGATGGCAGCAGGACCGCCTGCCGCTGGCCTTCATGCCAGCCGGGCAGCTCGGCGCGCTGCGGGCCATGCACCTGCCGCTGCAAGTGATCGAGCAGACGCCGCGCTACGTGGTCATCGCCAAGCCGGGGCAGAACTATGGGGCAGCCGCGCAAGCTGCTGTCCCACGCTTGCCCGCCGCCTGGGATGCCCCAACCACGACCCCACCCATCGGAGCCAAGCCATGAGCGCCGTCACGTTCGCCCTGGTTCTCACCGGCGTGCTGCTGAATGCCGCCGCACAGTTGCTGCTCAAGGCCGGAGCTGAGACCGCCGGCCGCTTTTCCTTCAGCCTGGACAACATCTGGCGGGCAGGCTTGCATTTCGCACTGCAGTGGCAAATCCTGCTGGCGCTAATGTTCTATGCGCTGTCGGTCGGTGTGTGGACTTTGGCGATGACCCGGGTACAGGTGTCCATCGCCTACCCCATGCTGTCGTTGGCCTATGTGGTCACGGCCTTCGCCGCCTGGTGGCTGTTCGGCGAGGCGCTGACGGCGCAGAAGCTCATCGGCATCGCCATCATCATCGTCGGTGTGATTGTGGTTGCACGTTCCTGAGGGAGCCCGTCATGACCGATGCTGATTTCCTGCCTTTCACCCGCCCCGACCTCGACGAGGCCACCATCGCCGGTGTGGTCGAGGTGCTGCGCTCGGGCTGGCTCACCACCGGGCCGTGGAATGCGAAGTTCGAGCAGGTGCTGTCGGAATTTTTCGGCGGCCGCACGGTGCGCGCCTTCAACTCCGGCACGATCACCATGGAAGTGGCGCTGCGCATGCTGGGCGTGGGCCCGGGCGACGAAGTCATCACCACGCCGCTGTCCTGGGTGGCCACGGCCAATGTGGTGCTGGCGGTGGGCGCGCGGCCGGTGTTCGTCGACATCGACCCGGTCACGCGCAACCTCGATACCAGCGCCATCGAGGCAGCCATCACCCCCCGCACGAAGGTCATCCTGCCGGTGCATCTGGCCGGCCTGCCCTGCGACCTGGACGCCATTGGCGCCCTGGCCACACGCTACAAGCTGCGGGTGCTGGAAGATGCGGCCCAAGCCATCGGCAGCACCTGGCGGGGCCGGCGTGTGGGCAGCTTCGGCGACTTCGCCTCTTTCAGCTTCCACCCCAACAAGAACGCCACCAGCCTTGAAGGCGGCTGCCTGGTCCTTCCCGCCGATGCCGACCCGCAACTGGCCGAGCGCCTGCGCCTGCAAGGCGTGCGCCGCACCGGGCTGGATGGCATGGACGTCGACGTGGTGGGCTGCAAGGCCAACCTCACCGACGTGGCCGCGCGCGTGGGCTGGGGGCAGATGCAGCGGCTGGACGGTTTCAACCGCCGCCGCACCGAGTTGGCGAAGGCGTATTTCGCGGTGCTCGACGCCATGAAACTGGCCGAGCGTGGCGTGCAACTGCCGGTGCGCGACTTCGCCGACAGCAACTGGCATATGTTCCAGATCGTGCTGCCATCGGCCGTCTCGCGTGCCGCCGTGATGCAGGCGTTGAAAAACCGCGGCATCGGCACCGGCGTGCATTACCCGCCCATCCACTTGTTCACGCTCTACCGCAAGCTGGGCTTCAAGCCTGGCGACTTTCCCCATGCCGAGCGCGTGGGCGCGGGCATTCTCACCCTGCCGCTGTTTCCCGCCATGCGCGACGGCGACATCGGCCGCGTCTGCGGCGCGCTCGACGCGGTGCTGCGAGAATTCGGCGTATGAGCACCTTCGTTCTTCCCCCCGCCGTCTCGGTCGTCGTTCCCGTCTACAACGAGGAAGCCGGGCTGGCCGCGCTGTTCGCCCGGCTTTACCCCGCGCTCGACGCCCTGGGCGAGCGCTATGAAATCATCTTCGTCAACGATGGCAGCAAGGACCGCTCGGCAGCCCTGCTGGCAGCGCAGCAGCGCCTGCGCCCCGACGTCACCCGCGCCATTCTGTTCAACGGCAATTACGGCCAGCACATGGCCATCCTCGCGGGCTTCGAGCACAGCCGCGGCGACATCGTCGTGACGCTGGACGCCGACCTGCAGAACCCGCCCGAGGAAATCGGCAAGCTGGTGGCCAAGATGCGCGAGGGCTTCGATTACGTCGGCACCATACGCCGCCAGCGGCAAGACAGCTGGTTCCGCCGCAACGCCAGTGTGGCGATGAACAATCTGCGGGAAAAAATCACCCATGTCCGCATGACCGACCAGGGCTGCATGCTGCGCGCCTATGGCCGCGACGTCGTCGACACCATCAACCGCTGCAGCGAGGTCAACACCTTCGTGCCCGCGCTGGCCTACACCTTCTCGCTGCGCCCGACCGAGATCGAAGTGGCGCACGAGGAGCGCGCCGCGGGCGAGTCGAAGTACTCGCTGTTCAAGCTCGTCCGGCTGAATTTCGATCTGGTCACCGGCTTCTCGCTCATGCCGCTGCAGATCATGTCCTTCCTCGGCATCGCCCTGGCGCTGGCCTCGGGGGCGCTGTTCATCTACCTCATGCTGCAGCGCCTGCTGTTCGGCTCACAGGTCCAGGGCGTGTTCACGCTGTTCGCCATCACCTTCTGCCTGCTCGGCGTGCTGCTGTTCAGCATGGGCCTGCTGGGGGAGTACATCGGCCGCATCTACGAGCAGGTGCGCGGCCGGCCACGCTATGTGGTGCAGGCCGTGCTGGACGATACTGCGGACGTCCAACCAGCTCATGGCCTGCATGAAGCCGGGGCTGAAGCCAAGGCCCCCAGCCTGGCTTCCTCCAGCCGCTAAACGCTGCATGCGCGCCGTTGTTTTCGCTTATCACAACGTTGGCGCGCGCGGCCTGCGCACGCTGCTGGCTGGCGGCATGCGGGTGGAACTCGTGGTCACGCACCCGGACGACCCCGGCGAGACCATCTGGTTCGACAGCGTGGCTGCGGTTGCGGCCGAGCATGGCATCCCGGTGGCGCTGGTCGATCAGGCCGTGGACGATGCCTTGCTGGAACGCATCGCGAGACTGGCGCCGGACTACATCTTCTCCTTCTACTTTCGCCGCATGCTGCCTGCGTCACTGCTGGCTGCGGCGCGCATCGCCGCGCTGAATATGCACGGCTCGCTGCTGCCCCAATACCGGGGCCGCGTGCCGGTGAACTGGGCGGTGCTTCACGGCGAAGCTGAAACAGGCGCAACCCTGCACGTCATGGAAGCCAAGCCCGATGCGGGCGACATCGTCGCGCAGCAGGCCGTGCCCATCCTGCCGGACGATACGGCCAAAGACGTGTTCGACAAAGTCACCGTGGCCGCCGAAATCGCTTTATGGGGCGTGCTGCCGCGGTTGCTGCGGGGCGAAGTGCCGCGCCGCAGCAATAATCTGGCGCAAGGCAGCTACTTCGGCGGGCGCAAACCGGAAGATGGCCGCATCGACTGGCGGCAACCCGCGCAGGCCATTTACAACCTCATGCGCGCCGTCGCACCACCCTACCCCGGCGCATTTTTCGACCTGAACGGTCGGCGCTTCATCGTTGCCCGCGCCCGCTTGGCGCGCCCTGAAGTGGCGGCGCTGCTCCCCGCTTCGGCAAGCGCCGGACTGCATCTTGCACAAGAGCAGATCCTCGCCAAAGGCAACGACGGCGGGGTGATTCACATCCTCGAATTGTGGGCGGCAGATCACCCCGGCCAGCCCTTGAGCGCACAACACCTTTCGGAACTCGCAGGACATCAACCATGAAAAAAATCCTCATCCTCGGCGTCAATGGCTTCATCGGCCACCACCTGTCCAAGCGCATCCTGTCGACCACCGACTGGCAGGTGTACGGCATGGACATGAACACCGACCGCATCGACGACCTGCTGGGAAGTCCGCGATTCAAGTTCTTCGAGGGCGACATCACCATCAACAAGGAGTGGATCGAGTACCACGTGCGCAAGTGCGACGTCATCCTGCCGCTGGTGGCCATCGCCACGCCCGCCACCTATGTGAAAGCGCCGCTGCGCGTGTTCGAGCTCGACTTCGAAGCCAACCTGCCCATCGTGCGCGCCGCGGTCAAGCACAAAAAGCATCTGGTGTTCCCCTCCACCTCCGAGGTCTATGGCATGAGCGCCGATGCCGAGTTCGACCCCGAGAACTCGCCCCTCACCTACGGCCCGATCAACAAGCCGCGCTGGATCTACGCCTGCTCCAAACAGCTGATGGACCGGGTGATTGCCGGCTACGGCCAGCAGGAAGGGCTGAACTACACCCTGTTCCGCCCGTTCAACTGGATTGGCGCGGGGCTGGACACCATCTTCTCCGCCAAGGAAGGCAGCTCGCGCGTGGTGACGCAATTCCTCGGCCACATCGTGCGCGGCGAGAACATCAGCCTGGTCGATGGGGGTCGGCAAAAACGCGCCTTCACCGACATCGACGACGGCATCGACGCGCTGATGAAGATCATCGACAACAAGGACGGCGTGGCCAGCGGCGAGATCTACAACATCGGCAATCCGGCCAACAACCACTCCATCCGCGAGTTGGCCGACCACATGCTGCGCATCGCCGCCGAAACGCCGGAGTACGCCGAAGCGGCCAAGCAGGTGAAGCTGGTGGAAACCAGCTCGGGCGCGTATTACGGCAAGGGCTACCAGGACGTGCAAAACCGCGTGCCCAAGATCACCAACACCATGCACGACCTGAACTGGGCGCCCAGGGCCGATATGGATACCGCGCTGCGCAAGATTTTCGACGCCTACCGCGGCCACATCGCCCAGGCCCGCGCGCTGATGGACGAGGCCGGGAACTGATCGCCGCTGCAGCCCGCACGACGCCCGCGCCATGCCTTTTCTCGCCCTCAAGATCGACGTCGATACCCTGCGCGGCACACGCGAAGGCATACCCACCTTGCTGCGCCTGCTCGATCGCCACCAAGTATCCGCCACCTTTCTCTTCAGCCTCGGGCCCGACCACACCGGCCGCGCCCTCAAGCGCGTGTTCCGGCCCGGCTTCCTGGCCAAGGTGCGGCGCACGTCCGTCACCAGCCACTACGGCATCAAGACCCTGCTCTACGGCACCCTGCTGCCCGGGCCGGACATCGGCCGCCTGGCGGCCGAGCCGATGCGCGCGGCCTATCGCGCCGGGCATGAGGTCGGCGTCCACACCTGGGACCACATCCTCTGGCAAGACCATGTCGCGGGCAAGGACCCCACGTGGACGCGGCGCCAGATGCGGCTGGCCGTGGACCGCTTTGGCGAGATCTTCGGCCGCGCCCCCAAGGTGCATGGCGCCGCGGGCTGGCAGATGAACGACGCCGCCTACGCGCTGGAGGAAGAACTCGGATTCACCCTTGCCTCGGACGGCCGCGGCGATGCGCCGTTCCGCCCGGTGGTGGGCGGCCGCGCGCTCGGCGTGCCGCAGCTGCCAACCACCCTGCCGACGCTGGACGAGCTCATCGGCGTGGACGGCATCACGCCCGAGAACGTGGCCGAGCATCTGCTCAAGCTGTCGCTCGATGGCCGCGACCATGTCTATACCCTGCATGCCGAACTCGAAGGCGGCCAGCTCGCGCCGGTGTTCGAGGCGCTGCTGGCCGGCTGGAGCCATGCGGGTCTGCGTCTCGGCAGCATGACCGACTACGCCGCGACGCTGACCCTGGACGCATTGCCGCTGAAGGGCGTGGGCATGGGTACCGTGCCCGGACGCAGCGGTATGCTGGCGGTGCCGGTTTCCCCAACCTGATGACCAAGGTCGGCTCGGCCAAGCGTGATGTGCCGATCCGCCCCTTGGAGCCCGCAGTGCCCAGCAGTCAGCCCGTTTGCCACCGCTTCCGCACAAAGAGCCGCCGCCTGCCCATGCCGGCATGGACAGCGAGCAAGGCCGCCCGCTTGCTGCTCGCTCCGTTTCTGGCATGGGCTGCCGCGAGCCATTCCCCCGCGCATGCCGAGCCAGGCCTGGCGCACGAGGTGGTCGGCGGAAGCTCGGAATATGTCGTCCGCAAGGGCGACTCGCTGACCGCGATCGGGGCGCGCTTCGGCGAGTCGGTCGCCGACATCGCGCGGCGCAACGGGCTCGAACCCCGGCATGCCCTCCAACCTGGGCAGCGCATCCAGATCGACAATCGCCACATCGTCCCCGAAACACTGGACGACGGCGTGCTGATCAACCTGCCGCAGCGCATGCTGTTTTTCTTCCGTGACGGCAAACTCTCCGGTGCCTACCCCGTGGGTCTGGGCAAGCCGAGCTGGCCGACACCCGCCGGGAATTTCAAGGTCGTGGCGTTGCGCAAGGATCCGACCTGGCATGTCCCGCTTTCGATCCAGGAGGAAATGCGGCGCGAAGGCAAGGCCGTACTGACCCGTGTGGCGCCGGGGCCGGACAATCCTTTGGGCAGGTACTGGATCGGGCTGAGCATGGCCGGCTACGGCATCCACGGCACCAGCGCGCCGCCCAGTGTCTATCATTTCCAGAGCCATGGCTGCATCCGGCTGCACCCCGACGACGTGGAATCCCTGTTCGCCGACATGCAGATCGGCACCACGGGCAAGATCATCTACGCGCCGCTGCTGCTGGCCGAACTGCCCGATGGGCATATCGAACTCGAGGTCAACCCGGACATCTACCGCAAGCAGCCCGACCCCTGGGACACGCTGGTGAGGCTGGCGGCGCAAAATGGCCTGACCGACCGCATCGACTGGCAGAAAGCCCGGCGAGTCGTCAAGCAGCAGGAGGGGCTGGCGAGGCGGATCGACCGCCAAGCCGAAGTCCAGGCCCCGGCACCGTAAGCAAGAAAGCCATCATGTCGCGTACACGCCTGCACACGCCTTCTCGCCCACACGCAGTGGCCAGCCACGAGCGCCGCCGTTTCCTCTCGGCCGCGGCCGGCATTTTGGCTGCGGGCGCTGGTGTTGCCGCCCAACCGGCCTTCGCCCAAACACGCGCCTCCAGCGCGGAGCGCGCGCTCTCCGTCCACAACCTGCACACCGGCGAAACCCTGCGCACCATCTATTGGGCGCAGGGTGTGTACCTTCCCGAATCGCTCGCCGAGGTCGACCACCTGCTGCGCGATTTCCGCAACAACGAGACCAAGGCCATCGCCCCGTCGCTGCTCGACCTGCTGCACGCCATCGCGGAACGGCTCGGCGCGACCCAATCCATCCAGCTCGTTTCCGGATACCGCTCGCCCAGCACCAACGCCATGCTGCACGCCCGCAGCTCGGGCGTGGCCAAGCACAGCCTGCACATGGACGGCATGGCCGCGGACATCCGTGCGCCTGGGCATGACCTGGCGCAGCTGCACCGGGTTGCGCTGTCGTTGCAGGCCGGCGGCGTCGGCTTGTATCCGCGCTCGGATTTCGTCCATGTCGATATCGGCCGGGTGCGCCGCTGGCAAGGCGTCTGAGCACGACGGCGTCCGAGGACTTCGGCACGGGACTTCCCGGCTCCACCATTCGGCAACTTGATCTCGATCAATCGCGCACCACGCGAGCCCGCCTAACCTGACAGCACTCGTCAGTGTGAGGTGGCGTCATGGATGATCGCTTCCAGGACCGTTTCGCCGCCGGGCGCAGGCTGGCCCGGTCCCTGCAAGTCTATGCAGGCCGTCATGATGTGCTTGTCCTGGCGGTGCCGCGCGGCGGCGTTCCGGTGGGATACGAGGTGGCCCAATCCCTCGGCGCCGAGCTTGATGTGCTCATCGCGCGCAAGCTCGGCTTGCCGGGGCATCCGGAACTCGCCATGGGGGCCATCGCATCGGGCGGAGCCTTGTACCTCAATCCCGAGGTCGTCGACATGGCCGGGGTCTCCCAGCACGACATCGAAGCCGTGCTCGCCGATGAGCGCCGCGAACTGCAACGCCGCGAAACGCTCTACCGTGGGACGCGCCCGGCAGCCAGCGTCGAAGGCCGCACCGTCATCGTCGTCGATGACGGCATCGCCACGGGCGCCTCCATGCGCGCGGCGGTCATGGCGCTGCGTTCCCGGCATCCGGCCCGCATCGTGGTCGCCGTGCCGGTCGCCCCGCCAGGAGCGCGGCAGCGCCTGGAGGACATCACCGACGATTTCGTCTGCGTGCTCAGCCCGCATCCGTTTTATGCCGTCGGCCAGTTCTACGAGACCTTCGACCAGACCAGCGACGCAGAAGTGCGCAGGCTGCTCGCACGGTCGCGCGGAGAGGCAGCATGACGCACCCGGCGCTGACCCCCTTTCTCGCCGTGCGGGACCTTGCCCAGCGGCTCGCCGGCAACGCCACCGATGACGACGCGCTGCTGGCGATGGCCGCGGGTCGGCGCTTCGTACTGCTCGGCGAGGCCACCCACGGGACGCAGGATTTCTACCGCATGCGCGCCGACATCACCCGCAGGCTCATTGCGGAACAAGGGTTCGATGCCGTGGCCATCGAAGGCGATTGGCCGGATGCCTGGCGCGTCAACCATTACGTGCATGGCGAAGGCCACGACGACGCCACCTCCGCGCTGGACGATTTCGAACGTTTTCCCGCCTGGATGTGGCGCAACCGGGAAGTCCTCGATTTCGTCGGCTGGCTGCGCGCGCACAACACCGCCAAACCCCAGGCGGAGCGCGTGGGGTTTTATGGCCTCGACCTCTACAGCCTCTACCGTTCGGCCGATGCGGTGATCCGCTATCTCGACCGGATCGACCCGGAGCAGGCGGAACTCGGCCGCAAGCGCTACGCGGCCCTCGACCATGTGCGCGAGCCCCAGGTCTACGGCTATCAGGCCGCCTTCGGCCAGCGCCCCGACGCCCGCGAAGGCGTCATTGCGCAATTGCTGCAGTTGCGCGCCGATGCGCAGGCTCATATCGAGCGCAATGGTCTCGCGGCGTTGGATGCACATTTCTTCGCCGAGCGCAACGCCACCGTGGTGGTGCATGCCGAGGCCTACTACCGGGCCATGTTCGGCCGGCGCGTCAACACCTGGAATCTGCGCGACGCCCATATGCGCGACACCCTGCTCGCACTGGCTGACTACCGGGTCCGGCGGGGCGGCACGGGACGGGTGGTGGTCTGGGCTCACAACTCGCACCTCGGCGACGCGCGTGCCACCGAGTCGCATGCGCGGGGCGAATGGAATCTCGGCCAGTTGGTCCGGCAGGATGTGGGCGACCAGGCCCTGCTGGTGGGTTTCACAACCTATACAGGCCACGTCTCCGCGGCTTCGCAGTGGGACGGCGACGTCGAGCACAAGTGGGTGAGGCCGGCGCTGCGCGGCAGCTACGAGCACCTGTTCCACAGCACGGGGCTGGATCGGTTCTTCCTGCCCTTGACCGACGCCGCGGCCGAACCCCTGCGTGAGCCCATGCTGGAGCGCGCCATCGGCGTGATCTACGTGCCGCAGACGGAGCGCGCGAGCCATTATTTCGATGCCGCGCTGGCGCGGCAGTTCGACGCCGTGTTCCATCTGGACGAAACCGCCGCGCTTGAACCGCTGGATGCGCCGCATCACTGGCACCGGCCCGAGGCCGTGCTGCCGGGCGTCTAGGCCGCATGCAGAGCCAACGTCATGCAGCGACCCGCCACGATCGATGTCCAGATCCCCACGCACGACGTCGTGCTGGATGGCATCCTCGCGCTTGTCGGCGGAGCACGCGGTATCGTCGTCTTCGCCCACGGCAGCGGCAGCAGCCGGTTCAGCCGGCGCAACCGGGACGTCGCCGAGGCGCTCCAGGCGGCAGGTCTGGCCACCCTGTTGTTCGATCTGCTCAGCGCCGAGGAAAACGCGCGCGACAGGATGACGGCCGAGCATCGCTTCGACATTGCGCTGCTTGCGCGGCGCCTGACCGATACGGTCGACTGGCTGGGCCAGGAGGCTGCGACCCGCGCGCTGCACATCGGCCTGTTCGGCGCCAGTACCGGGGCGGCGGCGGCTCTGATCACCGCGGCCGAGCGCCCGCAGCGTGTGGACGCCATCGTCTCCCGCGGCGGGCGTCCCGATCTGGCCGGCGATGCGCTCGGCAAGGTGCAGGCCCCCACACTGCTCATCGTCGGCGGCTGGGATCCTGAGGTCATCGCCCTGAATGCACTGGCGGCGCGCCAACTCACCTGCGCGCACCGCACCGCCATCGTCCCGAACGCGACCCATCTCTTCGAGGAGCCGGGCAAATTGGAACAAGTCTCCAGGCTGGCCGCCGCCTGGTTTGCAACGCACCTCTCGGCGACGAACAGCTGAGGCGCACGCTAGAGCTTCCCGACCGGGAAGCCATCCGCCGGGTTGCCTTTCCAGACGTATGGACAGCCCGACATTGCCCATATCGATGGAGCACAGCATGAAGGTCAAGGAGATTTACACGCGCGGCACGGTGCACATCCCGCGATCGCGCAATCTGCAGGAAGCCGCCATCCAGATGCGTGACCAGCATATCGGAGCTCTGGTCGTCACGGATGGCGCGGTGAACAATCACATCGCCGGGGTCGTCACCGACCGGGACATGGTGGTCAAGGCGCTCGCCAAAGGCGCAAACCCGGTCGCCACGACGGTTGGCGACGTGATGACGGGCGGCGTGATGACCACCCCTCAATCCGCCGATGTCAGCGATGCGATGCAGACCATGTTCAGCCACGGCATACGCAGGCTCGCCGTGACCGATCACGAAGGCGGGGTGGTCGGCATGCTGTCCCTGGATGATGTGATCCAGGCCATGAGCCACGACCTGTCGCAGCTCGCCAGCATCGTGCGCAGCGAGCAGCAGCGGGAACGAACCGGAAGCGTGCAATCGCCCCTGCACCCCTGAGAAGGCCGGGCTGGTGTCGATTCCGGCCGCGCCGCGACCCGCCCTTCACGGTTGAACCGGATCATGGCGTAGCCATGATCCGGTTTGCGCTCAATGGTTACGCGCCAGCTGATCCAGGAGCGCCGGATTTTGGCTTCGCCTAAACTCGGCAACCCCCGATCGCCCGCCTCAGTGATTGCGCGCCAGCTGCTCCAGGATCGCCGGGTTCTCCAGCGTCGAGGTGTCCTGGGTGATGGCTTCGCCCTTGGCCAGGGTGCGCAACAGGCGGCGCATGATCTTGCCCGAGCGCGTCTTCGGCAGGTTGTCGCCGAAGCGAATGTCCCTGGGCTTGGCAATGGGCCCGACCTCCCCGGCGACGTGGTTGCGCAGTTCCTGGGCGATCCGCAGCGCTTCCTCGCCGGTCGGCACCGAGCGCTTGAGCACGACGAAGGCGCAGATGGCTTCGCCGGTGAGTTGGTCCGGCCTGCCGACGACCGCCGCCTCGGCCACGAGTGGATGCGACACCAGGGCCGACTCGATTTCCATCGTCCCCATGCGATGTCCCGAGACCTTCAAGACGTCGTCGATGCGCCCGGTGATGGTGAAGTAGCCGGTGTGCGGGTCGCGGATGGCGCCGTCTCCGGCCAGGTAGAAGCCCTTGAGTTCCTCGGGGTAGTAACTCTTCTTGAAGCGCTCGGGGTCGCCGTAGATGGTGCGGATCATCGCCGGCCAGGGCTTCTTGATCACCAGGATGCCGCCCGTGCCCCAGGGCAGTTCGTGCCCGGCTTCGTCCACCACCTCGGCGAAGATGCCCGGCAGCGGCAGGGTGCAGGAGCCGGGCACCATCGGCGTGGCGCCAGGCAGCGGGCTCAGCATGTGGCCACCGGTTTCGGTCTGCCACCAGGTGTCGACGACGGGGCAGCGGCCACCGCCGATATGCTCGTAGTACCACTCCCAGGCGGCGGGGTTGATCGGCTCGCCCACGGTGCCGAGAATGCGCAGCGAGTCGAGCTTGTAGTTGCGCGGGTGCACCGCGGCGTTGGTCTCGGCGGCCTTGATCAGCGAGCGGATGGCGGTCGGCGCGGTGTAGAACACATTCACCTTGTGGTCCTGGATCATTTTCCAGAACCGGCCGGCGTCGGGGAAGGTGGGCACGCCCTCGAACACGACCTCCGTGGCGCCGCAGGCCAGCGGGCCGTAGGCGATATAGGTATGGCCCGTGACCCAGCCGATGTCGGCGGTGCACCAGAACAGATCGTCGGGCTGGATGTCGAAGGTCCACAGCATGGTGAGTTGCGCCCACAGCAGATAGCCGGCGGTGGAATGCTGCACGCCCTTGGGCTTGCCGGTGGAACCGGAGGTGTAAAGCAGGAACAGCGGGTGCTCGGACTCCACCCATTCCGGCGGGCAGTCGGCGCTTTGCTGGGCGACGAGTTCGTGCATCCAGAGATCGCGCGGCGGCTTGAAGGCCACCTCGCCGCCAGTGCGCCGGTACACCACCACGTTGCGCACGGTGTCGCAGCCGCCCAGGCCCAGCGCCTCGTCGACGATGGCCTTCAACGGCAAGGGCTTGCCGCCGCGGCGCTGCTCATCGGCCGTGAGCACCAGCACGGCGCCGGCATCCTGGATGCGGTCGCGCAGCGACTGCGCGGAGAAGCCGCCGAACACCACCGAATGCGTCGCGCCGATGCGCGCGCACGCCTGCATCGCCACCACGCCCTCCACCGACATGGGCATGTAGATGACGACGCGGTCGCCCTTGTTCACGCCCAGCCCCTTCAGCGCGTTGGCAAACTTGGCGGTGCGCTCGAGCAACTCGCGGTAGCTCACGCGGGTGACGCTGCCGTCGTCGGCCTCGAACACGATGGCGGTCTTGTCGCCCTTGCCGGCTTCGACGTGCCGGTCCAGGCAGTTGTACGACACGTTGAGCCTGCCGTCGGCGAACCATTTGTAGAACGGCGCGCCGCTGGCGTCCAGGGTTTGCGTGAACGGCTTGTGCCATGCCAGGTGCTCACGCGCCAGGCGGGCCCAGAACCCTTCGAAATCGCCCTCGGCTTCGGCCACCAGCTTGCGGTACGCCTCCATGCCGGAAATGCGCGCACGCCTCACCGCCTCGGACGAGGGGTAGTAGGTCTTCAGGACGTGATGCTCGGGGGCTTGTTGTTCGGCCATGGTTGTCTCCAGATGGATTGCGATTATGTCGAAGCATGCCAATCATGGTGCATGAGGCCACCGCATGACTTCGACTGTATTGTGTTTGCTTTTCATTGTGAACCACCCGCTCTTACACCCCCCTGACGTGCTGTGGGCGCAGCCGCTGCAATCGCAACACATTGCATCCTTAGAATCAGGTTCCGCGTGATTTCCCGGTATCCACCGCATCCCCCATGGCCAAACCCCAACCTACCGCCCAGTTGCCACTCGTTCCCCGCCTGCTGTTTTTCAGCCGCTGGCTGCAGCTGCCACTCTACGTCGGGCTGATCCTCGCGCTGGGCGTTTATGTCTTCCACTTCTGGGTCGAACTGGTGGATCTGGTGGGTGCCGCCATGGGCAACCAGACTTCCTTGCAGCACCTGCTCGAAGCCGTGGCCGTGCGCAACCCCATTCCGCCCGAAGGCGGCATCGCTGCCGCCGTGCACGCCAGCTTGCCGAAGCTGACGGAGACCACCATCATGCTGGTGGTGCTCAGTCTCATCGACGTGGTGATGATCGCCAACTTGCTGATCATGGTCATCGTCGGTGGTTACGAGACCTTCGTTTCGCGCATGTACCTCGAAGGCCACCCGGATCATCCCGAATGGCTGTCGCACGTCAACGCCTCGGTGCTCAAGGTGAAGCTGGCGCTGGCCATCATCGGCATTTCGTCGATCCACCTGCTGCGCACCTTCATCAATGCCGACGCCTACAGCACCAAGGCGCTGATCGCGCAGACTGCCATCCATCTCACATTCCTGCTCTCGGCCATGGCCATTGCCTACACCGACCGCATGATGACCCGCACCATCCACGATTACGCACCCGCCAACAACCCGGGAGGCGGCCACTGAGCGACAGGCGCCGGGGAGCGGTCTTAACATTCGTGGAGAACCTGACCACTGATTCGGCAACCCACGGAGACTCCCTTGTCCACCACCATCATTCGCCAGGACGACCTGGTCGAGAGCATCGCTGCGGCGCTGCAATTCATCAGCTACTACCACCCGGCCGACTACATCGCGCATCTGGCGCGGGCCTACACCCGCGAGCAAAGCCCCGCGGCGAAAGACGCCATCGCGCAAATCCTGACCAATAGCCGCATGTGCGCTGAAGGACGTCGGCCCATCTGCCAGGACACCGGCATCGTCAACGTCTTCCTCAAGGTCGGCATGGACGTGCGCTTCGAAGGCCTCAGCGGCAGCCTGCAGGACGCGGTGGACGCGGGCGTGCGCCGTGGCTATCTCGACGCCGACAACAAGCTGCGCGCTTCGGTCCTGGCCGACCCGCTGTTCGAGCGCAAGAACACCGGCGACAACACCCCCGCGGTGCTGCATGTGGAACTGGTGCCGGGCAATCGCCTGGACGTGACCGCGGCGGCCAAAGGCGGCGGTTCGGAGGCCAAGTCCAAGTTCGCCATGCTCAACCCCAGCGACAGCGTGGTCGACTGGGTGCTGCAAACCCTGCCGACCATGGGCGCGGGCTGGTGCCCGCCGGGCATGCTGGGCATCGGCATCGGCGGCACTGCGGAGCACGCCATGCTGATGGCCAAGCAGGCCTTGATGGAAGACATCGACATGAGCGAATTGCTCACGCGGGGGCCGCGCGACAAGTACGAGGCCTTGCGCATCGAGCTGTATGAAAAGGTCAATGCCCTGGGCATCGGCGCGCAGGGCCTGGGCGGGCTGACCACGGTGCTGGACGTGAAAATCAAGCATTGGCCTTGCCACGCCGCCAACCTGCCGGTGGCGATGATTCCCAACTGCGCCGCCACCCGCCACGCGCACTTCGTGATGGACGGCCAGGGCCCCGTCTACCTGGAGCCGCCCAGCCTGGACCTGTGGCCCGACGTCCATTGGGCGCCGGATTACGAACGCAGCCGCCGCGTCAACCTCGACACCTTGACCCCGGCCGAGGTGGCCAGCTTCAAGCCAGGCGAAACCCTGTTGCTGACGGGCAAGATGTTGACCGGACGCGACGCTGCGCACAAGCGCATTGCCGGCATGCTGGCCAAGGGCGAGAAGCTGCCGGTGGACTTCACCAACCGCGTGATTTACTACGTCGGCCCGGTGGACCCGGTGCAGGGCGAAGTGGTCGGCCCGGCCGGCCCCACCACGGCCACGCGCATGGACAAGTTCACCGAAACCATGTTGGCACAGACCGGGCTCATCGCCATGATTGGCAAGGCCGAGCGCGGCCCGGCGGCCATCGAGGCCATTCGCAAGCACAAGAGCGCCTATCTCATGGCCGTGGGCGGCGCCGCCTACCTCGTGTCCAAGGCCATCAAGGCTTCGCGCCTGCTCGCCTTCGAAGACCTGGGCATGGAGGCCATCTACGAGTTCACGGTGCAAGACATGCCGGTGACCGTGGCCGTGGATGCCTTGGGCACTTCGGTGCACAACACCGGCCCGGCCGAGTGGCGCGCGCGCATCGGCAAGATCCCGGTGGCCGTGGTCTGAACATGGCGCCGGCCGCAACACCGCGCACTGCGCCGCTTTGCCCGGTGTGCAGCCAGGCCAACGGCTGTGTGCCTGCGGCCAGCGGCAGCTTCGAGGCAGCCTGTTGGTGCAGGGACGTGACCATCAGCGATGCCGCACTGGCGCGCATTCCACCTGCGATGCGTGGCCAGGCCTGCCTCTGCCCGTCCTGCGCCAACCTGGTCGGTGCATCCGCCGACGACATGTCCAACTCGACGCGAGCGCAAGCCGCTGCGGCCAGACGCATCGGCGTGTTCGACTCGGGCGTGGGCGGCCTCACCGTGCTGGCCGCACTGCACCGTCGCCTGCCCCAGGCACATTTCACCTATGCCGCCGACTCGGCCTTCGCCCCCTATGGCGAACGCGACGCCAGCTACGTGCTCGGGCGCAGCCGCTGGCTCAGTGCTTTCCTGCTGGCCCAGGGCTGCGAACTCATCGTCGTCGCCTGCAACACCGCCACCGCGCTGGCGATTGCGGCGTTGCGCCAGCAATGGCCGTCCATCCCGTTCGTCGGCATCGAGCCGGCCATCAAACCGGCGCTGGCTGCGGCGCGGGGCAAGCCGGTCGGCGTGCTGGCCACACCCGGCACTTTGGCCTCGCCCAAGTTCCAGGCCCTGCTGCAAGCTCAATCCAGCGACGCCGATCTGCTGCTGCAGCCCTGCCCCGGTCTTGCCGAAGCCATTGAAAACCGGGGCCCCGAAGCTGCCGAAACCTTGGCCCTGGTCGAGCGTTTCTGCACCCCGCTGCGCGCTGCCGGTTGCACCACCGTGGTGCTCGGTTGCACCCACTACCCGCTGGTCGCACCAGCCCTGCGCGAAGCGCTCGGTCGATCCCCCGCCGAGGCGACGCTGCTCGATCCGGCCGATGCCGTCGCCGCCCAGACCGCACGTATCGCCGCCAGCCTGCCGGCGACAGGCCAGTTCAGCAATGTGCGAGGCCAGATCGACTTCTGGACCAATGGCGAGCCCGCAACCCTGCTTCGCATTGCTCAGGCTTGCGGCCTGGACGGACGCGCCATCCACCAACTTTCACCCGCGCTGCATCACATCGCGCCATCCGTCCAGGCCCACCGCAGCCCCCCATGAAAATCGCCACCTGGAATGTCAATTCCCTGTCCGTGCGCCTGCCTCAAGTGCTGGACTGGCTGCAAGCGCAGCAGCCCGATGTGCTGGTGCTGCAGGAAACCAAGCAGCCCGACGACAAGTTTCCGCATGCCGAATTGCTTGCGGCCGGCTGGCAGGCGCAGAGCTTCGGCCAGCGCACCTACAACGGCGTCGCACTGTTGTCGCGCGCGGCGGCTGCCGACGTGGTGCGCAATATTCCCGGGCTGGACGATGCCCAGGCGCGGGTGATTGCCGGCACCGTGCAAGGCGTGCGCGTGGTCGGCGCCTACTTCCCCAACGGCCAGGAGCCGGGCAGCGAGAAGTTCGCTTACAAAATGGCTTGGCTGGAGGCGCTCGAGGCCTGGCTGCGCGAGGAATTGGCGCGCCACCCGCAACTGGTGCTGATGGGCGACTACAACATTGCCCCGGAGGACCGCGACGTCTATGACCCCGAGGCCTGGCGCGGCAAGATTCACTGCACCGACGAGGAGCGCGGGCATTTCCGCGCCCTGCTGGACTTGGGGCTGGCCGATGCCTTCCGCCTGTTCGAGCAGCCGCCGAAAAGCTGGAGCTGGTGGGATTACCGCAACCTGGCCTTTCGCCGCAACCAGGGCCTGCGCATCGACCACATTCTGGTGAGCGCCGCGCTGAGGGCGAGCGTTGCAAGCTGCGCCATCGACAAGGCCCCGCGCAAGAACGAGCGCCCCAGCGACCACGCGCCGGTGATCGCTGAATTGAACGCCCCCGGCAGCTGAGCGGCGACGCCACAGAGAGCAGCCGCCGCGGCTTCAATCGTCCAGGCCCAGGTCCTGGATCTTGCGGGTGATGGTGTTGCGACCAATGCCGAGCTTGACCGCCGCCTCGATGCGGCGCCCATGCGTGAACTCCAGCGCGGCCTGGATCACCGCGCGCTCGAAGCGCTGAGTGAGCCAATCCATGACCTCCGGCTGGCCGCTGTGCAGCAGTTCGCGCGTGGTGCGCGCCACGATCGCCTCCCAGCCCTCGGCTGGTGCAGCCGGCGCGGACGATTCGGCCATCGGCGGAGTTGCCTCAAGCGATGGTGGCGCTGTGGTCGCATGGCTTGAGCTTGGGCTTGCGGGCATGCCCGGCACGGTGGTCGGCATGCCGTCTTCCTTGCGTGGCTCGCTCACCGGCTCGCGCGCGCTTGGCGCCGCACCCTGGGGGGCCGGCGCAGGCGTCGACGAAGCTGCCTGTGCCGCGCGGCTGGACTGCTGCAGCTCGGGCGGCAAGTCCTTCACGTCGACCGTGAGGCCGGGCGCCATGACGGTGAGCCAGTGGCACACGTTTTCCAGCTCGCGCACATTGCCGGGAAAGGGGTAGTTCTGCAGCGCGGCCAGAGCTTCGTCCGACAAGCGCTTGGCATCGACCCCCAGGTCCTTCGCGCTTTTCAGCAGGAAATGCCGCACCAGCAGGACGATGTCTTCACGGCGCTCGCGCAGCGCCGGCAGGCGCAGGCGGATGACGTTGAGGCGGTGGAACAGGTCTTCGCGGAACAGCCCGTCGCGCACCCGGTTTTCGAGGTTCTGGTGCGTGGCGGCAATCACCCGCACATGCGCCTTCATGGGGCTGTGCCCGCCCACACGGTAGAAATGCCCGTCGGACAACACCCGCAGCAGGCGGGTTTGCAACTCATAGGGCATGTCGCCAATTTCGTCGAGAAACAAGGTGCCGCCCTCGGCCTGCTCGAAGCGCCCGCGCCGCGAGGTTTGCGCCCCGGTGAAGGCACCGCGCTCATGGCCGAACAGTTCGCTCTCCAGCAGGTCGCGCGGGATGGCCGCGGTGTTGATGGCGACGAACGGCCCGTTGGAGCGCGGACTGTGGCGATGCAGCGCCTGCGCCACCAACTCCTTGCCGCTGCCGGACTCGCCGGTGATGAGCACGGTGACCTGCGACGGCGACAAACGCCCGATGGCGCGGAACACGTCCTGCATCGCCGGGGCTTGGCCCAGCAGTTCGGGGGCGTCGATGCGCGCCTCCTCGCTGTCTTGTTCGCGCATGCTCTCGTCCACCGCGCGCCGAATCAGGTCGACCGCCTTTTCCAGGTCGAAGGGCTTGCTGAGGTATTCGAAGGCACCGCTCTGGAAGGCGGAAACCGCGCTGTCCAGGTCGGAGTAGGCCGTCATGATGATGACCGGCAACTGCGGCTGGGTACGCTTGACCTCCTGCAGCAACTCGATGCCGCTACCGCCGGGCATGCGGATGTCGGAGACCAGAACCTGTGGAGCCTCGTCGCTCAGCGCGGCTTGCACCTCGCGGGTATTGGAGAAGCTGCGAACCGGCAAGCCGGCTTTCTCCAGCGCCTTTTCCAGGACGAAACGGATGGATTGATCGTCGTCGACGATCCAGATGGGTTTCATGGTGGACATCTCTCCGCAGGAGTACAGCGCGCGCGCGAGCTCCGGCCTGTCAACCTCACGGCAGCGGCATGAGGATGCGGAAATCGGTCAGGCCAGGCTGGCTGTCGCACTCGATGGTTCCCTGATGTTGTTGGATGAAGGTCTGGGCCAGGGTGAGTCCCAGGCCACTGCCACCCTCCCGCCCCGACACCAGCGGAAAGAACATACGGTCCTTGATATCCGCCGGCACGCCAGGGCCGTTGTCGGTGATATGCAAGAGCAGTGCCAGGCGATGGCGCTGCTTGGCCAGAGTCACCTGCCGCGCGATGCGGGTCTTGAGCACGATGCGCGCATCGCCCGCGCGCATGCGCTCGCTCAGGACCAGGGCCGCGTTGTGCACGATATTGAGAATGGCCTGGATGAGCTGCTCACGATCGCCGCGAAATTCCGGGATGCTGGCGTCGTAATCGCGCTCCACGCTCAGACCCTGGGGAAACTCGGCCAGAATGACCGAGCGCACGCGCTCGAGCACCTCGTGGATGTTCATCTCGCCCACCACATGCGGACGGCGGTGCGGCGCCAGCAGGCTGTCCACCAAGGTCTGCAGGCGGTCCACCTCATGAATGATGATGCGGGTGTACTCCTGCAACTCGCGGCTTTCCAGATCCATCTGCAGCAACTGGGCCGCGCCGCGAATGCCGCCCAGCGGGTTCTTGATTTCGTGCGCCAGGTTGCGGATCAGGTCTTTGTTGGCCTGAGCCTGGTTGAGCCACTGCTCCTCGCGCTCCTGCCGCGTCTGCTGGCCAAGCTCCACGAGTTCCACCAGCAGCGTGTCGGGCAGCTCGGTGCGCGCCACGATGAGTTGCACCTGCAGCGGATCGGCCGCGGTGCGCGCCATCACCGTGCAGTCGAAACGCTTGCTGCTGAACTCATTGGCCTGCACCTGCTGCAAGGCTTCGTGCCACAGGCTTTGCCGCGTCAGCCATTGCGCCAGATCGCGCCCCAGCAAATGCCTGCGCGACAGCCCGAGCCCGGCTTCCATCGCCGGGTTGGCATGCAGCATCCGTCCTTGCGGGTCGACCAGGGCGGCCATCGTGGCCAGCCAGTCGAGTGCAGCCTGGGCGCCGGCGGAAGCAGCACGTGACATCGCGACACCGGCAAAGGGGGTCAAGTCATCCTGGGATGGATTCGTTGCCTCCTCGGGAGACAAGAATTCGGCCGGATCCTGGGACTCACTGCCCATAGCGTTGCAGTTCACGCTGCAAGGCCTGGATATTGGCCTCGGTCAGGGTGATCTGGTTCTTCATCGCCGCCACACGGTCGAGATATTTCTGCTGGTTGATGCCGCCGCCGACGTTGTGCTCGTTGCCCAGGTAGCCGGGGTGGCCATTGTTGTAGGCCTTGAGCAGTTCCTGCAGCTTGAGCTGCTGGCTCTGCAATTCGGCATCGAGAATGCGCCGGGCCTCGGCGTCGCGTTCGGTTTGGGTGGACGGGCTGACGCGGTCGGCGCTGGAAGAACTCCGTGGCGCGGCAGCAGGCCTTTTCGACGGTGTGGGCGGGGACATCACACTGACATTGGCGTTGTCCACCGGCTTGCAGTTCTTCGCCTTCACCACGCTCAACATATTGGTGTACGAGTTGTCCGGGCAGCGGTAGACCCGGTTCGGGTCGGTTTCCTGGGCATGGGCCAGCGGGGGCGCCAGTGGCACCAAGGCCAGCCCCGACCACACCAGTCCAAGTGCAAGATTGCGGCGGGGAGTCGGGAGTCGGAACATCGATGACCTGTCAGTGAAAGTTGAGCCGGCTTGGTGAAAATCAGGCTGCAGAACGGACGCGCTTCAGCTGCTTGTATCAGTGTAAGACCCAGAACGCGCTCTGCAGTGCCCGGCCTTTCCGGAAAGTCATCACCGGACGAAAAAACGACAAGGGGACGGCGGACCGTCCCCTTGTCGTTTGCAGAACGGCGCGCTGTGCTGGTTCAACGCACGCCGACGGGTCACGATTACAGCGAGTAGTACATATCGAACTCCACCGGGTGGGTGGTCATACGGAAGCGGGTGACTTCTTCCATCTTCAGGTCGATGTAGGCGTCGATGAAATCTTCGCTGAACACACCACCCTTGGTCAGGAAGGCACGATCCTTGTGCAGATAGTCCAGCGCCTGGTCGAGGCTGGAACACACGGTCGGGATTTTTGCGTCTTCTTCCGGCGGCAGGTCGTACAGGTTCTTGCTGGCGGCTTCGCCCGGGTGGATCTTGTTTTCCACGCCGTCGAGACCAGCCATCAACATGGCCGAGAAGGCCAGGTAGGGATTGCAGGTGGGATCGGGGAAACGCACCTCGATGCGGCGCGCCTTGTCGCTGGGCACATAGGGCACGCGGATGGAGGCGGAACGGTTGCGGGCCGAGTAGGCCAGCTTCACCGGAGCCTCGAAGCCCGGCACCAGACGCTTGTACGAGTTGGTGCCCGGGTTGGTGATGGCGTTGAGGGCGCGCGCGTGCTTGATGATGCCGCCGATGTAGTACAGCGCGAACTCGGACAGCCCGGCATAACCATTGCCGGCGAACAGGTTCTTGCCTTCTTTCCATACCGACTGGTGCACGTGCATGCCCGAGCCGTTGTCGCCCACCACGGGTTTGGGCATGAAGGTGGCGGTCTTGCCGTAGCTGTGGGCCACGTTTTGCACCACGTACTTCAGAATCTGCGTCCAGTCGGCGCGCTGCACCAGGGTGGAGAACTTGGTGCCGATTTCGCACTGGCCGGCACCAGCCACTTCGTGGTGGTGCACTTCGACGGGCACACCCATCTGCTCCAGCAACAGGCACATTTCCGAGCGAATGTCCTGCAGGCTGTCCACCGGGGGCACGGGGAAGTAGCCACCCTTGACCGACGGACGGTGAGCCATGTTGCCGCCTTCCATCTTCTCGCCCGACATCCAGGAGGCTTCGTCGGAATCGATCTTGACGAAGCAGCCGGACATGTCGACGTTCCAGCGCACCTGGTCGAAAATGAAAAACTCGGGCTCCGGGCCGAAGAAGGCAGTGTCGCCCAGGCCGGATGCCTTGAGGTAGGCCTCGGCTTTCTTGGCGATGGAGCGGGGATCGCGGTCATAGGGCTTGCCGTCGCCCGGCTCGAGCACGTCGCAGCTCAGCAGCAGCGTGGTCTCTTCCATGAAGGGGTCGACATTGGCGGTGTTCGGGTCGGGCATGAGCAGCATGTCCGACGCCTCGATGCCTTTCCAGCCGGCGATGGACGAGCCGTCGAAAGCGTGGCCCTGGGTGAACTTTTCATCGTTGAAAGCGGAAATCGGCACGGTCACGTGCTGTTCCTTGCCGCGGGTGTCGGTGAAGCGGAAATCCACGAACTTGACGTCGTGTTCCTTCACCATATTCATCACATCAGCAACGTGTTTGGTCATGCAAATTCTCCAGTCATGGGAGTGGGTTGGGAAAGGGACTTGGCGCTGGGGCATGGACCTGCAAGAGGCTGTTCATGAGCACACTGATCGTGTTGTCGACGATGCCGAAAATCTAGCAGAAACCATGCCACGCCATGGCAAACAGCCATCCCCGTGGAAGCGTCGTGAAAGTCGATGGGCATGGATGATTGCCCGAGAGCCCGGGCGCACCAAGAGCGTGCTCGCTAGAGTTTTCGCACAACTTCTGTGCAAATACGTGCTCTCAGGCCATCGAGTCCCTGTTTGAGTGCATCAAACGCGCCTTCCACATTTTGAGGCTCGCCTTTGACGCCCAGTTCGATATGCCGGCCCCATTCCGGGTGGTCCACACTCGGCAGGCTGAACACCTTGACGCCGGCATGCTCGTGCTCGATGCGCTCCATGAGCGGTGTCAGGTCCGACTCCATCGCCCCTTGAACGATGACGGCACGCTCGAGATAACTGCCGATGCGGTGCAGATGCTGCAGCGGCCCGTCGAGCACCCAGGCCAACATGGGCCAAGCCATGACCGGGAAACCCGGCACGAAGAAATGCTGGCGGATCGAAAACCCGGGAATCTGGTTGTAGGGGTTGGCGATGATGGCGCTGCCTTGCGGGAACATGCCCATCTGCAAACGCTGCACATTGGCTGGCGAATCGGGCGGCCCAAGCGCTGCCGTGGCGATGCGTTGCTGAATCAGGCGCTTGGCCTCGGGATGGAGTTCAAGCGGCACATCCAGGGCCGCCGCCGCGCTCTGGCGCGTGTGGTCGTCGGGCGTGGCGCCAATGCCGCCGCAACTCAACACCACATCACCCCGGGCAAAGCTTGCGCGCAGGGCCATTTGCAGCAAGACGGGGTCGTCACTCAGATACTGCGCCCAGTGCAGTTGCATGCCCCGCGCTGCCAGCAGTTCCTGGACTTGCGCGAAATGCTTGTCCCGCCTTTTGCCAGACAGGATTTCGTCGCCGATGATGTAGAGGCCGATCGCCATGATGGAACGCGAGATGAGGTGGAAGGGAAACTGCAGGGGGAGGTGCTGCGCACGGCATGTCGGCCGGTGCCGCGGCCCTGCAGCCAGCGTCCTGGATCACGCCGTGATCACGAGTTGCTCGCGCCCAGCGGCCAAGGCTGCCAGCAAATAATGCACGAACCACAGAGCGGTGAACACGAAGCTGAGAACATACAGCCACAGCGCCAGCAGCGTGAACACCGGCAACAAAGCCAGCACCAGCCAGCCCAGGCCGAACAACAAGGTCGGCAAAACGCTGAGGTAACCGCAGCTCACGCCCATGAGCAAGAGGGACCAGCGATGGTCGCGCAGGAGTTGCCTGCGCTCGGGCACGCTGGCGAACTGAACGACGGCGTCGAAGGCGAACATCTGCGCCGTCATCCAGCCCCAGATCAGCGGCGCAATGAGCCAGCCGACAACTGGAATGAACCACAGCGGCAGGCTCAACAGCAACGCCGCCAAACCCGCCAGCGTGATCCACAGCGACCAGAGAAGCGACTGCAGCAGCCGGCCACGGCCGCGCTGCTGCAGTTGCGCGTAACGGGCCCGCGCGACCACAGGACCCGCCACTGGCATGACCAAGGCCGCGACCAAGAGCAGGCTCGACAGCAGCAGCGCCAGGATGCTGCAGACCATGAGCAGTGCCATGCTCAGGCCTTGCACCGGCTGCGTCCAACCCACCGCCCGCAACAGGTCCAGCAACCAAGTCTGGGTCTGCAGCCAAGCTTGCATGGACGCAAGCCACCCTTCCCAGAACAGGGCATGGGCGACCAGTCCCAAGACTGCGGTGGCTGCCAGCGGCAGCAGCGACAGGGCCAGCATGCTCGGACGCAGGGTATCCAGCAGGGCTCGCCAGGCGGATTGGAGGAGGCGGTTCATCGTGGGAGAGTATCGAAAAAGATGAGCATGCGTTCGATGCCAATCGGCCACCATGACCCTGGCATGGCTCCATGGGGCGTGGAGTTTGTGGTACTTGGACAGAGCCGCAAGCGCAAGCACAATGCCATGGATCGAGTCGAACACAATGGAGATGCACGATGGACCAGACCGAACTGACGCGCGCAGGGCAGCAGGGTGCGATGAATCTGCCGAATCTGGATGCGCTATGGATGCCATTCACCGCCAACCGCCAGTTCAAGACGGCGCCGCGCATGCTGGTCGGCGCCCGCGGCATGCATTACCGCAGCCATGACGGGCGCGAGATTCTCGACGGCGTGGCCGGGCTGTGGTGCGTGAACGCGGGCCACGGGCGCGAGGAAATCACCGCGGCCATTGCGCGGCAGGCGAGCGAAATGGACTACGCACCGCCCTTCCAGATGGGCCACCCGGCGCAATTCGAGGCTGCCGATCTGCTGGCCAAGATCGCCCCGCCCGATCTCACCAAGGTGTTTTTCACCAACTCAGGCTCGGAGTCGGTGGATACGGCGCTGAAAATCGCTCTGGCCTATCACCGCGCCCGTGGCGAGGGCACGCGCACCCTGTTCATCGGCCGCGAGCGGGGTTACCACGGCGTCGGCTTCGGCGGCATTTCGGTGGGCGGCATGGTGGCCAACCGCAAGGTGTTTCGCGGCAGCCTGCTGCCCAATGTGGACCACCTCCCCCACACCTATGCGCCCGAACACCAGGCCTTTTCGCGCGGCCAGCCGGCGTGGGGCGCGCATCTGGCCGACGATCTGGAGCGCATCGTGCAGTTGCACGACGCCAGCAATATCGCTGCCGTCATCGTCGAACCCCTGGCTGGCTCCACCGGGGTTCTGGCGCCGCCCAAGGGCTATCTGGAAAAGCTGCGCGCCATCTGCAGCAAACACGGCATCCTGCTCATTTTCGACGAGGTCATCACCGGCTACGGCCGCCTCGGCACTCCGTTCGCGGCGCAGTATTTCAACGTCACGCCCGACATCATCACCAGCGCCAAGGCGGTGAACAACGCCGCGGTGCCGCTGGGCGCGGTGTTCGTGCGCGAGGGCATTTACGACGCCGTGGTCAACGGCGCGGCCGAAGGGGTGGTGGAGTTTTTCCACGGCTACACCTACTCGGGACATCCGCTGGCGGCCGCCGCTGCGGTGGCCGCGCAAAAGCTGTACGCCAGCGAAGGCCTGCTCACCCGTGTGCAGCGCGAGGGGCTGGACATGTACTGGGAAAACGCCGTGCATGGCCTGCGCGACGCACCTCATGTCAAGGACATCCGCAACCTCGGTCTGGTGGCGGGCATCGAGTTGCACTCCCATGCGGATGGCGTGGGCAAGCGCGCCTTTCAAACCTTCCTCAAATGCTTCGAGTTCGGCGTGCTGGTGCGCTACACCGGCGAAACCATCGCGTTGTCGCCGCCGCTCATCATCGAGCAGGGACAGATCGATCAACTCGTCGACACCTTGCGCCGGGCCCTGCACACACTGGCCTGAAGGGGCCAGCCGATGGAAACTGAAGCGACGCTGAAACACCCCGAGATTGGTGCTTACGGGGTGTTTTTTTGATGTTCAGCGCCTATGATCAAAGCATCAGCGAAGCCGGATGCCTGCTGAACCGGCTCCGCACCCTTTGAGCGAGGAGCCTGCCATGCGACGCCTTTATTTCCTGGTCCCCGATGCCGCCACGGCCCACACCATCGTTGATGAACTGCTGGTGGCGCGCATTGCCGAGAAGCACATCCATATCGTCGCCCGTGACGGCACGCCCCTGGGCAATCTGCCTGAAGCCGGCCTGGCCCAGAAGACCGACCTCATCCCCGCCATCGAGCGTGGCCTCGGATACGGAGGCGCCACCGGAACCATTGCCGGCTTGGTCGCCATTTCCATACCCGGGGTGGCGGTGATTTCGGCGGGGGCCCTGGTGGTGGCGCTGGCCGTGGCCGGCACCGTGCTCGGCGCCTGGGTGAGCAGCATGATTGGCATCAGCATCGAAAGCCCGCGCTTGAAGCAATATGAACAAGCCATTCAGTCTGGCCAATTCCTGATGATGCTGGACGTGCCGGTGGCACGCGTGGATGAAATTCACGCCCTGATCCGTCAGCACCACCCCGATGCCAGCCCGGAGGGCGTCGAACCGGCCATACCAGCGTTTCCTTGAAACCCCGGCAGCAAGGGCCTGTTCACGCCATTTCTGCGCACCGGCCCTGTTCAGGCCTGGCGCTGGCCAGAGCCGAGGAGGCTCTACACTCGGCCTTCTTCTTGCCTCGGCTGCCTGAACATGCCCCAAACACCTGCACCTGGACCTGACACTCCCCTCTCGGACACCGAACTCGACCGCCTGGAGCAACTGCTCGACAGCGACGACATGCCCGAAACCGCCATGGATATTTCCATGCTGGACGGGTTCTTCACCGCCCTGCTCTCGGGCCCCAAACTGCTGCCTCCAACCCAGGCGCTACCGTGGATCTGGGACAGCGAGGAAGGCAAGGCCCAGCCCCGATTCAAGGACCAACAACAGGCCGAGGAGTTTCTGGGCCTGCTGATGCGCTACTGGAACATGCTGGCCACGACCCTGAGCGAGCATCCGGACGATTACGCCCCGCTCATCTATTTGAACGGCGAAGGCGACGAACAGGAAAGCATCATCGAGGAATGGTGCAGCGGCTATGTGCTGGGTCTGGCGCAAGACCCGCAAGGCTGGGCGCCGATGCTGGAGGAACCGTCCGACGAACTCAGCCTCATCATGCTCTACGGCACCGAGGAAGGCTGGGCGCAACTCGGCGATCAACAGCTCGACGACGACTATCACCGCGCTGCCGCCGACGCGCTGGCCGACTGCGCCATCGCCATCTACGACTACTGGCGCCAGGCCAAGGCGCCGCCCATCCGCAATGCGGCCAAGGTCGGGCGCAACGATCCCTGCCCTTGCGGCTCGGGCAAGAAGTACAAGCTGTGCCACGGCGCGGCGGCAGCCAATGAGCCCTGAGTCACCACGGTGTGCCGCAATGGCAACACCACAGCCTTGCAAGCGGCCACGAAAATGCCTAGTGCTTCAAGCTGCGGCTTCGTCGGCGCGCAGCGGTAGACGTTTTTCCCAGAACGTGGCATGGCCCTGCGCCGGGTCGAGGGCATAGGGCTGGAAGCCGAATTTGCGATAACTGGCGATGGCCGGCAGGTTGTGTTCCAGCACTTCCAGTGTGAGTTTGCCGCAGCCGCGCGCCAAGGCCAGCGCCTCCAAGCTCTCCAGCATGCGCGCTGCCAAGCCTTGCCCGCGCCGAGTTGGCGCCACATACACGTCGTGCACGTTGAGCAGTGGGCGCGCCATGAAGGTGGAGAAGCCTTCGAAGGCATTCACCAGGCCCACCGCCTGCCCTGGCGCCAGGGCGAGCACGCCAACGTAGTCATGGCGCTCGCGCAGCGCCGGAATCAAGCGGGCCTCGGCTTCGTGCTCCAGACCCTTGCCACCCGTCGCCTCCAGGGCGTAGGCCCGGATCATGGCGAGCGCGCCTGCGGCATGGCAGGGGTTGGACCAATCGACGGCGCAGATTTCGATCATCGTGGACTCGTGGGGGTTGCCCGGTTCAAGGCTTTGGAGCCGCTGCAAGGGGGTGCTGCTGGGGGTTCCACTGCTCAAAACCGCTCCACCCACGGCCGCAGTTCAAGCTCCCAAGACCAGGCGCTGCGATCTTGTTGCAGCAGTTGCAGGTAGTTGCGAGCGATGGCATCGGGGTCGAGCATGGAGTCGGGCGCGCCGGCAGGCTCCACCCGCCCCGGATTGCGGATGGAGCCATCGATCACGACATGCGCGACATGAATGCCTTGCGGCGCGAGTTCGCGCGCCAGGCTTTGCGCCAGGCCGCGCAGCGCGAACTTGCCCATGGCAAAGGCTGCTGAGTGGGCATAGCCCTTGACGCTGGCCGAAGCGCCGGTGAACAGCAAGGCGCCCTGCCCGCGCGGCAACATGCGCCGCGCCGCCTGCTGCGCAACGAGGAAGCCGCCGTAGGCGGTGACCGCCAGCGCCTGCGCCACCGCCTGGGCATCGACCTCGGTGATCGGCCCGCGGACCCTGGCGGCGGGGTTGTAGATGACGACATCGGGCGGGGCCTGGAAGGCTCGGTCCAACTGCACGAACAGGGCATCGACCTGGGCCGGGTCGCTCGCATCGCAGGCCAGCGCCAGCGCGTCCAGTTCCTGGACCAGCGGCGCCAGTTTGTTCGGGTGGCGTGCGGCCAAGGCCACGCGATAACCGCCGTCGCGGCTGAGGACGCGGGCCAGCGAGGCGCTGAGGCCATCGCCAGCACCCACGATCAGGGCACTTGGTTTCGCATGCATGGTCGGGGCAACGCGGTGTGCGCTCGGTTTGTGAGGGTCTTTGACTTTAGCCGATGCATCGGCGAGCCGCACAGGTGCATGGGGACATGCCTGGCGAGCCAAGGTTCAGCGCACGCCGCCTGCAGCCCGCGGCGTATCGATCGACAATCAAGGGCTACTTTCATCCGACACGGAGTTCAGCATGTCTGCGCAATCCATTCCCCCCAATCTGGCCCCGGCCGGCGTTTCCGGCCGCGTCGCCCTGGTCACCGGCGCCTCGTCCGGTATCGGCGAAGCCACCGCCCTGCTGTTGGCGCAGGCCGGTGCGCGCATTGCCATCTGCGCCCGCCGCGCCGACCGGCTCGAGGCGCTTGCCGCCAAGCTCCGCGCCCTGGCCGCCGAGGTGCTGGTGCTGCCCGCCGATCTCGCGGACCTGCAAGCCGCGCAACAAGTCGTGCGCGACACCGAGGCCCACTTCGGCCGGCTCGACCTCCTGGTGAACAACGCCGGAGTGATGTATCTGGAGCCGATCGACACGGCCGATCTGGCACGCTGGCAACACATGACGCAGCTCAACGTGCTGGGCCTCATCGCGACCTGCCAAGCGGCGCTGCCCGGCATGCGCGCACGCAAGGATGGACACATCATCAACATCGCCTCCACCGCAGGGCGCCAGGCCAACCCGAACGCGGGCGGCTACTCGGCGACGAAATGGGGCGTGGTGGGCTTCAGCGAGTCGCTGCGGCGCGAAACCTACAAGGACAATATCCGCGTGACGGTGATCGAGCCCGGCGTGGTGGAAACCGAGTTGCGCGAGCACATCGCCCACGGTCCGACGCAAGCCGCCCTCAACGCCTGGGCGGATGGCATGCGCCAGTTGCAAAGCGCGGACATCGCCCGCACCATCGTGTTCTGCGCCGGCCAGCCAGCGCATGTGAACATCAACGAAATCCTGATGCGGCCGACCGACCAGGAACGCTGACCGTTCGCTCCAACCCAAGGAAAGCCCCCATGATTCTCGAACTTGCCGACATCCGCATCCAGCCAGGCCGCCAGGCCGAATTCGACGCCGCCATCGTGCGCGGCGTCGAAACCGTCATTGCCCATGCCAAGGGTTTTTGCGGCTACAAGATCAACAAGGGGGTGGAGAGCCCCGAGCGCTACCTGCTGATGATTTTCTGGGCCACGCTGGAAGACCACGTGTTGGGCTTTCGCCAGTCGGAAGCCTTCGCTGCGTGGCGTGGCATCGTCGGCCCGTTCTTCGCCGCGGCGCCGCAGGTCGAGCACTACACCCTGCTCGCCAAGTCGGCCGAAACTGCGGGCCACTGATCGCCATCATCCAGCGGCCCATGGCAATTTGAGGGTGATGAACCTATCATTTATTGCATGGCACAAAATCACTCGATTCCTGCGGTCTCGCGTGCCCAAACCCTCGGCGAGGAGATCGCCAACAGCCTGAGCCACGGCCTGGGCTTGGCGCTGGCCATCGCTGCGCTTCCCATCCTCGTCGTTCATTCCGCCGAGCAAGGAAGTGCGGCCACCCTCGTCGGCGACATCATCTTCGGCAGCAGCGCCATCCTGCTCTACCTCGTCTCCACGCTTTACCACGCCCTGCCCCACCAACGCGTCAAAGGCGTGTTGCAGGTCGTCGATCATGTCGCCATCTACCTGTTCATTGCCGGCACCTACACACCCTTCACCCTGGGCGTGCTGCACGGCGCCTGGGGCTGGACCCTGTTCGGCCTGATCTGGGCCCTCGCCCTGGCAGGCCTGTTTTTCAAAGTCATGGGTGGCACGCGTTATCCCCGTCTTTCCACATTCCTCTACCTGGCCATGGGCTGGGTGGTGCTGATCGCCATACGCCCGCTCTGGCTCCACATGCCCACCCCAGGCCTGGCGCTGCTGCTGGCGGGTGGCGTGTCCTACACGCTTGGCGTGGTGTTTTTCGTGCTCGACGACAAAGTGCCCTACACGCATTTCGTCTGGCACCTGTTCGTGCTCGCCGGTACCGTGTTCCATTTCTTCGCGGTGCTGCTGTACGCGGCGTAATCGGCACTCACGTCAGCACATAGTTTTTCGGAGGCAATTGCTGTGGCAGGTGCGTCTCCCCCAGCATTTCCCGCAGCGTGATTTCAATGCCCATCGATAGGTGCTCCAGTGGCAGATCATTGGGCAGCACGCCGAAGGGCTCTTCCAATTCCTCGTTCAGTGAATCCAGCGCCAAGAAGGTGTAGGCCACGAACGTCACAATCAATCCCAGTAGCGCTCATAGCTGGCGCTGTTTCGAAAACCCAGGAAGATGGCCAAGGCAATGCCGATGAGCGTGAACGGCACAAAAGTTAGGCCGACCTTCCAACCCAGGATGCCGCCTCCGCTCATCGTGATGGCTGATGCCATGGCCGTGATGATGAGCAATTGCATCCAGATCTTGGGAAGCACGGAGCCATGCAGGATGAAGAGCATGCGAAACCAGTGCAGGCGAGGTCGGATGATCATGTGTCAGGTGGAAAAAGTTCGTTTGCGCAACTGTACGCAAGCGACGGCCATGCCGCACGTTCCAGCAGGCACAGGCCTCAACCATTGAGGCGGTCGCCTGGCCGCTGGCGCTCAGCACGCCGCCGCACATGCACAGTAAAAATTAAGCAGTAAAACTGTACAGTTCAACTGCATATGTGATGCAGTTTGTGCATGGTCAAGCATTCAGGCACATCAGAGGTTTCACGACTGTCAGCTCTGGCGGGTGAGTTCCGTGTTTCGATTGGCAAACTGAACCGACGGCTGCGAGAGCAGGCGCATCCCGGGGATCCCGGGGATTTCACCTCGGCGCAGAAATCAGCCCTCCATCGGTTGGAGCGTGATGGGCCCGCAACGGTGTCCATGCTGGCGAGAGCCGAGAGCGTCCGCCCGCAGTCCATGCGGGTCACGGTTTCCAGCCTGGAGGCGGCGGGTCTGGTGGGCGGTGAGCCCGACCAGACCGATGGCCGGCAAACCATCTTCTCCCTGGCCCCCGCCTGTCGGGAGGATCCTCAAGACCAGTCGAGCGGCGCGGGAGGACTGGCTGTTTCGTGCCCTGCAGGCGCAACTCGCGCCGCGCGAGCAAGAGCAGCTCGCGGCCGCGGTGGAATTACTGAAACGCCTCGCCGGCTTCTAACCCGGCCCTTTCAAGAAGAGCACCATGGCACTCAGCCCCCTCGATTCCAGGACAGCTCTGATCCTCATCGATTTGCAGAAGGGCATCGTGTCGCTTCCCGCTGTGCATCCAATCGCAGCTGTGGTGTAGAACGCCAGCGCGCTGGCGGACGCATTCCGCAGCCACAAGCTGCCGGTCGTGCTGGTGAATGTGGCGGCATGATGGCGCCGGGGCGAACGGAGCAGGCTCGACGCAGCCTGGATTTCCCCGCGGGATGGACGGATCTCATCCCCGAGTTGAACCAGCAGCCGACCGATCACACGATCACGAAGTACACGCCCGGGGCGTTCACGAAGACGGCCCTCGAGGAGCATCTTCGAGGCATGGGGGTCACGCAGGTTGTGCTCGCAGGCATCTCGACCAGCAGCGGGGTCGAATCCACGACACGCCAGGCCTATGAGTGCGGGTTTCACGTCACGCTCGCCATCGACGCCATGACGGACCTGAGCCTTGACGCTCACACCCATAGCCTCACCAAAGTCTTCCCGCGTTTGGGCGAGACTGGACGCCACAGTTGTCAATGTTTCCCTTTCAAGTCTCGCCGTAAGGTTGCACAGCAGCCTTGCGGCGATTCAGTGGGTCACACGAGCGGCTATCCATTCATGGGAGCGTTGACCAAGCGGTTCGGCATACGCAAGGTATCGGCCGGAGGAGCAGCGTTGGCACTCGCAGGAACCTTGCCCTTGATCTATCTGGCGAGTCACGGGCTTGTCATCGCCATACTCGCATGCGCCCTGTTCATCCGAGGCATGGGCCTGAGCGCCGTCGGCGTTCCTTCGATCTCGGCTGCGTATGCCTCTGTCGTGCGGGAAGACCTCCCGATGGCCACCACCGCGCTGAACATCGTCATGCGAATCGGCGGACCAACTCTCACGACGGTATGTGCAACCTTTCTGGAATGGAGATTAGGGTTCGCGTACAGCCACGACGCGAGTTGTGAAGACAGTGCCCAATGCCATACAGCCCGCTATACACGTCAAAGCCGAGGCTCTGTGAAACGCACTGGAGCCCTGCGAGACGAGAAACCCCATAAATTGCCGTTCATTCAACAACTTACGGGCCAGAATCAAGCCGCACGAGACGGCTTGATTTCATGACTTGGCGGAAAGGGTGGGATTCGAACCCACGGTACGGAAGAACCGTACACCGGATTTCGAGCGCGATGTGCGCACTGCGCACCCACACCTTCCACTGAAACATCAACAGCTTACGGATGTGCGCTGAGCGCATTGTGGGATGGGTGAGCGCATTTTCCGCCACTTTTTCTCCCACCATAGCCAACCGTCGTGACCTCATGGTCGTGTCTCTGTCACGGATACGGAGGCGTCGCTTATAGGCCATAGGCCGTGAGTAGTCGAACTCGGGCTACCCACCGGCCTCACATTCACCGGCATCCCGGCCAGATCATTTTCAGTGATTGCGCGCCAGCTGCTCCAGGATCGCCGGGTTCTCCAGCGTCGAGGTGTCCTGGGTGATGGCTTCGCCCTTGGCCAGGGTGCGCAACAGGCGGCGCATGATCTTGCCCGAGCG
>NZ_JBTRXV010000028.1:0-44388 GCF_054608695.1 Thiomonas sp. | reverse complement strand
ACCCGCGGGCATTGCGCACCATTGCTACATCGGTCTTCCGCGGCACCGCATTCCACCTTGCCACAACCGGAGCACGCTGTGTTTCTTCGGCGCGATTTGCGGCAACGGGCCGATTACTTCGCTAACCGCTCCCAACACCGACAGGTGCCCCATGCCCGAAACCCGCATCATCCCCTTCAGCCCTGCCCTGCGGCATGACACCGGCCGCCAGCGGCTGACGCAGGCGCTGGCGCGTCTGCTGTTCGCGCTGTGCCTGGCCGGCATGGCCAGCGTGAGCTGGGCGCAGGCGCTGGGCATTGCCGGCGCCTGGAAGACCATCGACGACAAGACCGGCAAGCTCAAGGCGCTGATTCGCATCGTCGAACAGCCGGGCGGCAGCTACAGCGGCACCATCATCAAGAGTCTGGTGCCCGGTGCCGACCCGCACCGCATCTGCACCCTGTGCAGCGGCGCGCTGAAGGACCAGCCGATGATCGGCCTGACCATCCTCACCGGCTTGCGCCAGGACGCCGAACACCAACACAGTTTCAGCGGCGGCGAGATCGTCGACCCCGACAGCGGCAAGACCTACCACTGCAACGCCAGACTGGTGGACGACGGCGCCAAGCTGGACGTGCGCGGCTACATCGGCATCTCGCTGTTCGGCCGCACCCAGACCTGGGTGCGCGAGCCATGAGCGGCGCGGCGATGCAGGTCTTCGGCAGCCACGCCACTTACCCCAGCACGCGCCTGCCGCTGTTCGCGCGCAACGTGGTGGCCACCTCGCAGCCGCTGGCGGCGCAGGCCGGCTTGCGCATGCTGCTGGCTGGCGGCAATGCGGTGGACGCGGCCATCGCCAGCGCCGCGGCGCTCACCATCCTGGAGCCGGTGAGCAACGGCCTGGGGTCCGACGCCTTTTGCATCTTGTGGGATGGCCGGCAACTCCACGGCCTGAACGCCTCGGGCACGGCATCTGCGGCATGGACCCCGGCCTATTTCCAGCGCAAGTACGGCATGGATGCGCGGCAGCCACCCAAGCGCGGCTGGGACAGCGTGACCGTGCCCGGCGCCGTGGCCGCCTGGGCCGCGCTCTCGGCCAGGTTCGGCAAGCTGCCGTTTGCGGATGTGCTGCAGCCCGCCATCGACTACGCCGAGCACGGCTGCGCGGTGCCGGTGGTGGTGCAGCGGAAATGGGCGGCCGCGGCCGGCGACGCCGAGCTCACACGCCAACCCGGTTTCGCCGCGGCCTTCCTGCCCGGCGGGCAGGCGCCGGCGCTGGGCGAAGTCTTTCGCTTCCCCGCCGCCGCCCGCGCCCTGCGCGCCATTGCCGCGACGCGCGGCGAAGCCTTCTACCGTGGCGAGATTGCCGCGGCGCTGGCGGCGCACGCACGCGAGCACGGCGGCGCCATGACCGAGGCCGATCTCGCCGGCTACGCGCCGCAATGGGTGCAGCCGCTGGGGCAGGACTACCGCGGCCACACCCTGCACGAGATTCCGCCCAACGGCCAGGGCATTGCCGCGCTGATGGCGCTGGGCATGCTGAGGCGCTTCGAGCTCGGCAGCCTGACGGTGGACGCGGCCGCCACCCAGCACCTGATGATCGAGGCGATGAAGCTGGCCTTCGCCGACATCTACCGCCATGTCGCGGAACCGGGGGCCATGGCCTGCGCGCCCGAGCACCTGCTGGACCCCGATTACCTGGCCGAGCGTGCGCGCTGCATCGACCCGTCCCGCGCGCAGGACTTCGGCCCCGGCGCCTTGCCGCGCGGCGGCACCGTCTACCTGAGCGCGGCCGACGCCGACGGCATGATGGTCAGCTTCATCCAGAGCAACTACATGGGCTTCGGCTCCGGCGTGGTGCTGCCGGAGTGGGGCGTGTCGCTGCAGAACCGCGGCCACGCCTTCAGCCTGGATGCGGCGCATGCCAACGTCGTCGCCCCGGGCAAGCGGCCGTTCCACACCATCATCCCCGCCTTTCTCACGCGTGCCGGCCAGCCGCTCATGGCCTTCGGCGTGATGGGCGCGCACATGCAGCCGCAAGGCCATGTGCAGACCCTTGCCCGCATGCTGGACTGGGGCCAGAACCCGCAAACCGCCTGCGCCGCGCCGCGCTGGCTGGTGAACCACGACGGCAGCCTGAGCCTGGAAGCGAGCATGGACGCGGCCGTGGCGCAAGGCCTGGCCGCGCTGGGGCACCGGCTCACCACCATCCGCGACAGCTACCAGGACTTCGGCGCCGGCCAGTTCATCTGGCGCCTGGGGGACCCGGCTGTCGACGGCTATGTCGCCGCCAGCGACCCGCGCCGCGACGGCCAGGCCGTGGGGTTCTGAGCGCCCCCGCGTGTCCTTGTGAAGTGCCGATGCGCCGATGCGTTCAAGAGGTCGAACGCATCGGCGCACGGTGGAAGCCTCCAGGCAAAAGCCAGCCCGGCAGACGCTACATGCCGCGCCGCGCCAGGTAAATGCCAACCAAGACCAGCGCCGCGCCGGCGATCTGCCAGCCGGCCAACGCCTGCCCCAGCAGCACCCAGGCATAGACCACCGCCATGGCCGGCTGCACCAGCAGGCCGACCGAGGACAGGGCCGGGTTGAGCCGGCGCACGGCGTAGGCAATGACCACCTGGCCGCCAATCTGCACCAGTAGCGCCAGGCCCACCAGCCAGACCCAGCCGATGGCGGCGGTGGGCCACAGCCGGCCCTCGAACCAGGCGAAGGGCCACAGCACCAGCGCCGCCAGCAGGGTGACGGCGGCCATCAGCGGCGCGGTCGCCAGCCGCTGGCGGGCCTGCTGCACGCCCACCTGGTAGGCGGCGTAGAACAGCGCCGAGGTCAGGCCGCAGGCGTCGCCCAGCAGGGCGCGCGGGTCGTGGAAATTCGGGCCGATCATCAGGCTGGCGCCCGCCAGCGCCGCCACCAGCCCGGTGACATAGACCGAGCTCGGCGCCACCCGGGTGATGGCCCAGAACGCCAGGGCGATGACCACCGGGGCGAAGTTGGATTCGAGCGTGGCGTTGCCCACGGTGGTCCAGATGGCGGCGACATGGAACAGCAGCAGGTCGAGCGCGAACATGGTCGCGGTGAACAGCGTCAACCAGCGCGTCGGCCAGTGTTGCAGCAGCGCCGGCGGGGCGTTGCGGGCGGGGCGGTGCTGCAGTTGCAGGGCGCCGGGCGGCTCGGCTGCAGCCTCGGACAGTGGCACGATGGTGGCCGGCTGCCGCTGGCTTCGCCGCTGCCAAGCCACCCAGGCCAGCAGCAGCGGGGTGGCGATGGCCATGCGCCAGAACGCGCTGGCAAAGGGGCCGATGTTCGCGGAAGTGTCGGCCAGATGCACGAACACACCGGCGAGGCCGAGCACGGCGCCGCCCAAGAGTAGAACCAGGAAATCCATCACGACATTGTCGCTGGCATGACCGATGGCCTGTTTGCCCGCAGCCCTACGGCGCTTGGCGCGCAGCCGAAGCGAAAGCCGCACCCACCGGCAAGCTAACAAGCTGACCTCCGAGGCGTCAATCCGGCAGGCTGGTTTGCTGGAACACCGGGGGCAGTTTTCGCAGCGCCCGGATGCGCAACTGCTTGTTGACGTTCATGCGGCCGAACACCACCTCGATGGCCGAGGCCGGCACGCCGAACTCCTTGGCGAGAAAGCGCACCATGTGATCGGTCGCGCGGCCGTCACGCGGTGCGGCGGTCACGCTGACCTTGAGTTGCGGACCCTTGGGCTTGCCGATGGCGTCAACGCTCGCGCTGGGCTTGCCCAGGATGTTGACCACCAGCGTCTCGCCCTCCCACCAAAAGAACGATGCTCCCCGAACCTGTTGGGGTTTCATGGCGCAGACCGTCTCCGGGGCGCGCCGATGCGCGCCGTCAAACCCCCGGCGCCGAATGCGCAATGCGGCACGTCGCGGGCCTGTGCTGACGGCCGCTCAGCGCTTCAGCGCTTCATCGATGGACTCGCCCGGCCGCCACGGCCGGCCGAGCTGGAATTCGATGTAGTCGCGGATCAGGCGCCGCACCACTTGCGACGGCGTCTGGTCTTCGCGCGCGCACAAATGCTCGAACAACTCCTTCTTCTGCGGGTCGATCAGGATGGTCAATCGGCTGGTGCGTTGTTCCATGATGCGGTGACTTGTATTAGTATGGCACGCACATCTTATGTGATTTACCGTCCAACGCAACCCCACCATGAATGCCCTCTTGCTCCTGCCCGTCGCTTTGGGCGTGGTCTCGGGGTGGATCCTGATCGGATTGGCAGGTTTGCTGGCACCCCATTCGACGCGGTGGGTGGCCCACGGCCTGTTCCCCGTGGGCGCCATGGGCAGCGCGGTGATGGCCGGCGTGGGCTTGGCCGCCCTGTTCGCACCGGCCACGGTGATGCAGTTGTCCATCGGCCTGCCGGGCCTGCCCATGCATGTGCGGCTGGACGCCCTGTCCGGTTTTTTCCTGCTCCTGCTCGGCGCCTCGAGCGTGGGCACCTCGGTGTTCGCCGCCGGTTATTTCCGCACGGGCGAGGGCACGGCGCCGGGCTTGCTGGGCTTGCAATATCACGTGTTTCTCGCCGGCATGAGCGTGGTGATGCTGGCGGCCGACGCCTACACCTTCATGCTCGCCTGGGAAGTGATGGCGCTGTCCTCCTACTTCCTGGTGGTGACGCAGCATCGCATTGCCGAGATTCGCAGCGCCGGTTTCACCTACTTGCTGCTGGCGCATCTGGGCGCCATCGCCCTGTTGCTGTGCTTCGGCGTGATGATGGCTGGTGGCATGGGCGGCCTCACCTTCGCCGCGATGCGCGCGCACCAGCTCTCCCCCGCCTCGGCCAGCGTGGCCTTCGGCCTGGCCGTGCTCGGCTTCGGTGCCAAGGCCGGTCTGGTGCCGCTGCACATCTGGCTGCCCGAGGCGCACCCGGCGGCGCCCTCGCCGGTCTCGGCCTTGATGAGCGGCGTGATGCTCAAGACGGCGCTGTATGGCCTGCTGCGTGTGAGCTTCGACTTGCTGCACGCGCCGCTGTGGTGGTGGGGCGTGCCGCTGCTGGTGCTGGGCCTGTTCGGCGCCTTGTTCGGCGTGCTGTTCGCCGCGGTGCAGAACGATATGAAGCGCCTGCTGGCCTATTCCTCGATCGAGAACATCGGCATCGCCTTCACTGCGCTGGGCCTGGCGCTGGTGTTCCATGGCGTGGGCATGCCGCTGCTGGCGGCCTTGGCGCTGGCCGCCATGCTCTACCACGCGCTCAATCACGCGTTTTTCAAGAGCCTGCTGTTTCTCGCCACCGGCTCGGTGCTGCATGCCACCCAGCAGCGCAGCCTGGGGAGCCTGGGCGGGCTGTTGCGGCGCATGCCCTGGGTCGGCTGGACGGCGCTGATCGGCACTCTGGCCATCGCCGGCTTGCCACCGCTCAACGGCTTCATCGCCGAATGGCTGCTGCTGCAGGCGTTTTTGTTCACGCCGAGCGTGCCGCAGCCGTTTTTCAACATGCTCATTCCGCTGGGCGCGGCCGTGCTGGTGCTCACCGCGGCGCTGGCGGCCTATGTCATGGTGAAGTTCTACGGCGTGATTTTCCTCGGGCGGCATCGCGAGCCGCAACTCGAGCACGCGCACGACGCCGGCTGGCTGGAGCGTTTCGGCCTGGTCTGGCTGGCGGCCGGCTGCATCCTGCTCGGCCTGCTGCCAGGCCTGGTGTTGCAGTTGATCGACCGCGTCAACCTCTTGCTGCTCGGGCAGCCGCTCGCGCAGACCGGCAACTGGTTCTGGCTGGTGCCGATGTCGGCGCAGCGTGCTTCCTACAACCCGGGAATCGTGCTGCTGGTGGGCGGCCTGGTCATCGGCCTGACGGTCTGGTTCACCCACCGCGTCTACACCGGGCGCACGCGCCGCGCCGACGCCTGGGACTGCGGCGCGCCCGGCCAGACCGCGCGCATGCAGGACACGGCCGAAGGTTTCGGCCAGCCCATCCGCCGCCTGTTCGCGCCGTTTTTCCAGACCCACGCCGAACTGCCCCTGCCGTCCGATGCTGCGCCGCGCTACCGCGTGGTGGTGAGCGACAAGTTCTGGGCGCGCTTCTACAACCCGCTGGCCGACGCCGTGCTGTGGCTGGCGCAACGCGTGGGGCGCATCCAGCAGGGGCGCATTTCCATCTACCTGCTCTACAGCTTCGTCACCCTGCTGGTGCTGCTCATGGTGGTGGTGCGATGAACGTGGCCAGCATCTTCACCCAATTGTTCGCGGTCGCGGCCTCGGTATTGCTCGCTCCGCTGTTTTCCGGCTGGGTGGCGCAGTGCCGCGCCTGGCTGTCCAACCGCTCGGCTCCGCCCATCTGGCAGCCCTATTCTCGGCTGCGCAAGCTGTTCCACAAGGACGCGGTCATCGCCCGAGACGCCACGCCGCTGTTCCGCGCCGTCCCCTACATGCTGTTCGGCGTGATGGTGGCGGCAGCCGCCATCATTCCCTCGCTGTCCACCGATCTGCCGTTCGCCTCGGTGGCCGACGCCATCGCGCTGGTGGGGCTGTTCGCCCTGGCGCGGGTGTTCATCGCCCTGGCCGGCATGGACATCGGCACCGCGTTTGGCAGCATGGGCTCGCGGCGCGAAATGATGGTGGGCTTCCTCGCCGAGCCGGCCTTGCTGATGGTGCTGTTCACCTCCTCACTGATCTCCGGCAGCACCCTGCTGCCCACCATCGCCGAAGCCCTGCAGTCGCGCGCCCTGGCGATTCACGCCAGCCTGGCGTTTGCCGGCGTGGCCTTCGTCATGGTGCTGCTGGCCGAGAACGCGCGCATCCCGGTGGACAACCCGACCACCCACCTGGAACTCACCATGATCCACGAGGCCATGGTGCTGGAGTATTCGGCGCGCCATCTGGCCCTGGTGGAATGGGCCAGCAGCCTCAAGCTGTTCAACTACGCCTGCATTGGCTTCGCCCTGTTCCTGCCCTGGGGCCTGGCCGGCCGGGCCGACGGCGTGCTGTGGCTGCTGCCGGCGCTGCCGCCCTTGCTGCTGAAGCTTCTCGTTGCGGGTTTCGCCATCGCCCTGATCGAAACCTTGAGCGCCAAGCTGCGCATTTTCCGCGCGCCCGAATTTCTCGCCACGGCGTTTTTGCTCGCCGTGCTCGGCCTGCTGGTGCACCTGATGCTGCAGCATTGAGCATGACGGCAGCCCCATCCATCGTGTCCGCCGCCGCGTTGCCGCTGGCGACCCAGCTCATCCACCTGTTCGCCGCGCTGCTGCTGCTGCTGTCGTTCGCCATGCTGGCGCAGCGCCGGGTGGTGAACCTGGTGAACCTGTTCGCCGCGCAAGGCGCGACCCTGGTGGCCTGTGCCGTGGTGGTGGCCTACTCCACCCATCAGCCCGATCTGTATCAATCCGCCGCGCTCACCTTCGTCCTCAAGGTGCTGGTGCTGCCCTATGTGCTTCACAAGCTGATCGGCCGGCTGCATGCCGAGTGGGACACCGAGACCCTGGTGAACATTCCCACCATGCAGATCATCGGCATCCTGCTGGTCATCTTCGCCTTCGTCCTGGCGCAGCCCATCTCGCAGTTCGCCGGGGCCGCCACGCGCAGCACCTTGGGGCAAGCCATCGCCGTGGTGTTCCTGGCTTTCCTGATGATGATCGTGCGGCGCAAGGCCATTGCCCAGGTGGTGGGTTTCCTGGCGATGGAAAACGGCCTGCTGTTCGCCGCCACCAGCGCCACCCACGGCATGCCGATGGTGGTGGAGCTGGGCATCGGCCTGGACGTGCTGGTGGGCGTGTTCATCCTCGGCATTTTCTTTTTCCAGATCCGCGAACAGTTCGACAGCCTCGACCTGCAGCACATGGAAACGCTGAAAGAGGATTGAGTGGAACTCATCGTCCTGCTGGCCATTCCCCTGCTCGGTGCCGCGCTGCTGGCGCTGTTCGGGCATCGCGCTGCTGCGCCCCATCTGAACCTGGCCGCAAGCGCCGCCGCCTTCCTCGCCGCCTGCGTGCTCACCGCCGAGGTCATCGCGCATGGCCCGCTGCAGGTGCTGTCGGGCGAGTTTTTCATCGACCCGTTCAACGTCTTCCTGGTCACGCTCACCGCCTTCATCGGCATGACCACGGCCGGCTTTTCGCGGCCGTACATGCGCATCGAGCAGGAGCATGGCCGGCTCAATGCCGCGCGGTTGCGGCTGTATCACAGCATGTACCAGCTCTTCATGTTCACCATGCTGCTGGCGCTGACCACCAACAATATGGGCATCCTCTGGGTGGCGATGGAGGCGGCGACGCTGACCACCGTGCTGCTGGTGTCGCTCTACCGCACCAAGGCCAGCCTGGAGGCGGCGTGGAAGTACTTCATCCTCTGCGGCGTGGGCATCGCGCTGGCGCTGTTCGGCACCGTGCTGCTGTATTTCGCCGCCGAGCGCGTGCTCGGTGCCGAGGGCATGAATGCCTTGCTCTGGACCCAGCTCGATGGGGTGAAGGGCAAGCTCGAGCCGGGCATCATCGGCATCGCTTTCGTCTTCCTGCTGGTGGGCTATGGCACCAAGGTGGGCCTGGCGCCGCTGCACAGTTGGCTGCCAGACGCACACGCCGAAGGGCCGACGCCGGTGTCGGCCGTGCTCTCCGGCCTGCTGCTGAACGTGGCGCTGTACGCGGTGATGCGCTGCAAGGTGCTGGTCGAAGGCAGCGTGCGCGCCGCCTGGCCGGGGCAGATGCTGATGGGCTTCGGCCTGCTGTCGGCGCTGGTCGGCGCCTTCCTGCTGTGGCGGCAGAAGGATGTGAAGCGCATGTTCGCCTATTCGTCCATCGAGCACATGGGCATCGTCACCTTCGCCTTCGGCATGGGCGGACCCGTTGCCAACTTCGCCGCGCTGCTGCACATGACCGGCCATGCGCTGACCAAGAGCGCCATCTTTTTCACCACCGGACACGCCACGCAAAAGGCCGGCACCCAGCGCATGGACGCCATCCAGGGCCTGCGCGAACAATCGCCCGCGCTGGGTTGGGGGCTGATGCTGGGGGCGCTGGCGATTGTCGGCATGCCGCCGTTCGGCGTGTTCGCCAGCGAGTTCCTCATTCTCACCACGGCGATGCAACAGCAGCCCTGGGCCACACCCATCCTGCTGCTGGCGCTGGGCGTGGCCTTCGGCGCCATCTTCCTGCGGGCGCAAAGCATGGTGTTTGGCAGCAGCACCCTGCGCCGCCTGCCGCACCAGCCGAACATGGTGCCGGTGTTCGTGCATCTGGCGCTGGTGTTGCTGCTGGGGTTGTGGATCCCGGCATTCCTGGTGTCGTGGTGGCACCTGGCAGCCAGCATGCTGGGAGGCTGAAAGCCATGCGCGCACGCTGCTCCGTCATGCCGGTCGATCACCAGACCCTGGACGCGCTCGGCTGGGCGGCCCTCGCGCATCGCCTGCACGAGCAGGGCGCGCGGCTGCTGACCCTATGGGGCAGCGACACGCGGCCCGCACGCGGCGGCTTCACGCTGTTCGCCTGCTGGCTGGGCGCTGAGTCGCTGACCCTGGCGCAGCTCGACCTCGCCCCCGGCGTGACGCACTACCCCGGCCTGCACGAACGGTTTCCCGTGGCCGAGCGCCTGCAGCGCGCCGTGCGCGACCTGCTCGGCCTGCAGGCGCTGGGCATGGACCCGCGCCCCTGGCTGCGGCACACGGCCTGGGCGCCCGACGTCTACCCGCTGCGCCACGACGCCGCACCGCCCGCTCCCTGCGGCCAGCCCGAGGCCGAGCGCTACGCCTTCGTCCCGGTGGATGGCGAGGGCGTGCATGAAATCGCCGTCGGCCCGGTGCATGCCGGCATCATCGAGCCGGGCCAGTTCCGCTTCTCCGTGGTCGGCGAAAAAATCCTGCGCCTCGAACAGCGTCTGGGCTTCACCCACAAGGGCGTGGAGAAACGCTTCGAACAGCTCGGCCTGCGCGAGGGCGTGCGCCTGGCCGCGCGCCTGAGCGGGGACAGCGCCGCGGCCAACGCCTGGGCCTATTGCATGGCGCTGGAGACCCTGGCCGATGTGCAGGTGCCGCCGCGTGCGCTGCATCTGCGCGCGCTGCTGCTGGAGCGCGAGCGCCTGGCGAACCATCTGGGCGACCTCGGCGCCATCGGCAACGACGGCGGGTTCGGCTTCGCCCTGGCCCAGTTCTCGCGCCTGAAGGAAGACCTGCTGCGCCTCAACGCCCGCGCCTTTGGTGCGCGCTACCCCTTCGACGCCATCCAGCCCGGCGGGCTGGCCGCCGACCTCGACGCCGCTGCCGCCGACATGCTGCACGACCAGGCCGTGGTGTTGCAGGCCGAAGTCGAACGCCTGAAGACCATCCTCGACCAACACGAGGGCCTGCGGGACCGGTTCAAGACCACCGGCCGGGTCAAGCCCGAGTTGGCACTGGCCTTCGGCATGCTGGGCCTGGCGGCGCGGGCCAGCGGCCAGACGCTGGACCTGCGCGTCCTGCCGGGCTGCGCGCCCTATGCACGGCACCAGGTCAAGCTTGCCATGGAACCGGATGGCGATGTGGCGGCGCGCGTCGCCGTGCGCTTTGCCGAAGTGTTCGAGTCGCTGCGCCTGTGCCGCGAACTGCTCGACACCTTGCCGGAGGGCGCGGTGCGCGTGGAGCTTGGCGACGCCATCGCGCCGGGACTGGCGCTCGGCATGGTGGAGGGCTGGCGTGGCCCGGCCTTCATCGCGCTGCAAAGCGGGCCGGGCGGCAGCATCGCGCGCTGCCACCCGCACGATCCATCCTGGCAGAACTGGCCGGCGCTGGAGTGGGCGGTGACCCAGGACATCGTCCCCGATTTTCCGCTGATCAACAAGTCCTTCAACCTGTCCTATTCCGGGCACGACAGCTAGGAAACCCGCCATGTGGAAGACCTTGCGCCAGATCGTCCGCGTCGGCCGCATCAGCGAGCCGGGCAGCAGCGACAGCGCCGCGGTGCAGGCTGCAATCAGCCCGCAGATCCGCGCCGAGCTGCTGCGCATCCTCGGCCGGGCGCTGGCGGTGCGGGTGGTCGACGCCGGTTCGTGCAACGGCTGCGAACTCGAAATCAACGCCCTGTCCAACCCCTACATCAACCTCGAAGGTCTGGGCATGCACTTCGTCGCCAGCCCGCGCCATGCCGACCTGCTGCTGGTCACCGGCCCGGTGTCGCGACATATGGAACTGGCCCTGCGCCGCACCTTCGACGCCATGCCCGCGCCGCGCCTGGTGGTGGCCGCCGGCGACTGCGCCGCAAACTGCGGCGTGTTCGGCGCCGGCTATGCCAGTTGCGGTCGCGTGGCCGACGTGTTGCCGGTGGACGTGACGGTCGCCGGCTGCCCGCCGGCGCCGGCGGATTTGCTGGCGGGCATCTTGCAGGCGGTGCAAAGGCGGGTTTGACAGCGAGTTGAAAGTGCCGCGAAAGTGGGGAAAAAGCGCCACCAAAGCGGCCGTCATGGCGGCGCGCGCATCGTGCCGCAGCGACCAGTCAAGGCTTGCCCGCCTTGTCCGCGAGCGACTTCCGCAACGCGGCGCAATGGTCCACCGGCGGCGTGGGCGGTGTGAACCACACGGCGTCGAATCCGCTTGGCGGGCGCGGCGCGGTGTCGCCATCCACCCCCTGCAACAACAGGCTGAAGACGCCGGGCAACTTGGCGCCGTGGCCAACCGGGTCGGCCGCCGCCAGATGCAGGGCGATGCCGACGGTCTTGTCGGCGTGGAAGCTGCCGGCGAGCAGCACGACCGTGCGCCTGGACTGCAGCAGCGCGACGCAGCCCGCAGCCATGCTGGCGTCGCGGGCGAACTGGATGCGCGCCATCGCCGGCAACTGCGCCGCCGGCAGCAGGCCGCAATGGCTGTCGCGCACGTCGTCGATCACGCTCCGGCGCACAGCCTCGGGCACGCTCGCGTCCCACTTCGGGTCGCGGTAAGCGTTCATCATCTCGGCATCCGGCAGGTTCACCCCGACGACGGGAATGCCGGCGCGCACCGCCGCCATCACCGGCCCGACGTACAAGGCCCAAGGCCAGCCGTCGTCGTTCCAGTGCAAGGCCTGGCGCACGCTGGCTTCTGAGCGCCCCCAGGGTCGGGCCGCCGACCCGCCCCCCGTGGGGGTCAAGGAGACTTGGGGCGGCCCGGCGTTTCCTTGAGAGCGTCCCCAGGCCCGGCTCGCCGACCCGCCCCCCATGGGGGTCAAGGAGACTTGGGGCGGCCCCGCGCTTCCTTGAGAGGCATCGGCCGGGCCATCGAAGCGCCTGCCGGCATCCACCATTTCCAGCGCCACGGCGGCAAGCTGGCCGCGCGCCGCCAGCGCCTGAATCACCCAGGCTTGCAGCGCGTGATGGTCGGGATGGTCGTGCTGCTCGCCCAGCATGCAGATGGAGGCCGCTGCGCACTGCGCCAGAAGTTGCGCCGGCTGCAGCGCCAAGCCGTCGGCGCCAACGATGCGCCCGACCAGGGGCGAATCGGCAAAGCCAGTCTCTTGAAACGCCGGCAGTGGCGGCAGGGCGGGTTCGTGCGCCCACGCCCCTGGCTGGCTCAGCGCCAAACCCGAGGCTCCCAAGCCGAGGACGAGGGCGCGCCGGCGGGCGTCGTGGACGGGGCCGGAGCGATGGCGCGCGGGCAGGCGGGGTTTGGACATGGCAGGGCACATGCGAAAGCATGGATCGGAAAGGGCGGGCTGGGCTTGAACATAGCCCGAGGCGCAAAACCGTAGACATGATGGCGGTTTAGGGCGACGCTGAATCAGTTCCCGTGATGCAGCGCGCCGCGCATCGGGATGGGATGCAAGGCGCAAACCACAGCCATAGCCCAAGCCATGGCGCGGATTTGCAACGCCGCAGACCGCCCGAGGCGCGGATGCGATGCACACGAGGGACTTGTTCAGCGTCGCCATAGGGCGATGTCGGGCCGCAAGGCGGCATGCATCCTCGACAAGCGGCGGCGGTCGTCCTACGCTGAAACCCAGGGCCCGCTCACCGACCGTGGCCACGACCCATCGACTTGCAAATCCCAGCGCGTCATCGCGCGCGTCGCCGCCCATGCCGCCCGATATGCCACCCTACACGCCCCCCCAGACGCCGCCTCACACCCCAACCGATGGCGCGGGTTTGCGCCTGTTCTTCGCCCTCTGGCCGCAACCCGCACTGCGCGCCCTGCTGGCGCAGCACATGCAGGCCTGGCGCTTCACGCCACCGGCCAAGCCGACCTTGCCGGACAAGCTGCATCTCACGCTGCTGTTCATGGACGGCGTGCCCGAAGCGCGCTTGCAAGACCTGGTTGGCATCGGCGCCAAGGTGGCGAGCGCAACCCGAGCTTTGACCCTGCACCTGGACCAGGCTGCAGTCTGGCCACAGGGTGGTATTGCCCACCTGGCCGCGGGCCATCTGCCGCGCGGGTTGCTGGCTTTGCGCACGGCGCTGGCGCAGGCCGTGGAGCAGGCTGGCATCGGCTGCGACCAGCGCGCGTTTCGGCCGCATGTGACCCTGGCGCGTCACGCCCAGGCCAGCCATGCGCCCCAGGCCTTCGCCCCCGTTGCCTGGCCGGCTGCGGAGTTGTCGCTGGTGCAGTCGATGCTGGGCAGCGGGCGCTACGCGGTGCTGGACCGATGGGGCTCAGGCCAGGCATTGGGCTGATGGCCGGCTAAAGCCGCGGACCTTCACCTTGCTTTTAGCGTGAACGCAGGCGGTCCAGCATCTTGATTGCGAGGCCACGGATGGGTTTGTCGCTCACCAGCAGCAGCGAGCCGTAGAGCACGACGCCCACCAGAATTTGCAGCGGAATGCGCAGCGCAAGACTGGGCAGGTGGATCTGCGTGATCACTCCATACATCAGCAAGGCGAGTATCGAGAACTTGGCCAGATCCCGCCAGGGCATGGGCACGTACACGGCGCGCCGGCCGTAGTAGGCCGTGGCGGCGGTGTACAGCAGATAGCTCGCCAGTGTGGCAACGGCGGCGCCCTCGATGCCATAGGGTCGCACCAGCAGCGCGCTGAGCGCGATGTTCAAGGCCGCGGCCGCCAGCACGGAATACATCACCACCTTGGTGAGTTTGTTGATGTAGATGCCGGCGCTGAAAATCGGCGTGCCGCCGGCCACCAGCATGCCGCCGACGATGAGCGCAAACAGCGATGTGGAAACCTCGTACTTGTCGGAGGCCAGCAGGCGCAGCAGATCCGGACCCACCGCGGCCATGCCGGCCAGGATGGGTAGCGCCAGCACCAGGTAATAGCGCAGCGCCTGCTGTAGGAAGGCCACCGTTTTCTCCCGGCCCTGCTGTTCCCACTGGCGCAGATACATGGGAATGACCGCTTGCGCGAACGAGGCCGTCAGCACGCCCTGGAGGTATTCGGAAAAGTTGTACGCCGCCGAATACGAGCCCAGCGGCTGAGGTCCGAGCTGGTAGTTGATGATGTAACGCCCGCCCATGCTCAGCAGCATGTATGACAGCTCGCTAGCGAGTAGCGGCAGGCCGAACGTGAGCATCGCGACGAATAGCGGGCGCGAAACACGCTTGATGTCGAACAGGCGCTGTCGCGCGTAGTAGCCGACGATGAAAATCAGGGCCAGAGCCTCGGCGATCATGGTGCCGATGAAAAAACCGTAGAGATTGCGTGCTATGAAAAACAGTACCAGCAGCACCAGCCCAAGGCCGATGTATTTGCGCACCACCGTGAACAAGCTGTAGAGGCCACTGCGCTGTTCGGCGTTCACCAGGTTGAGCATGGCGCTGTCGACCACGCGAAACAGGATGAGCGGGGCGGCCAGGGCGATGAGGTCTTGCGCTCCCGTGTGACTCCACCAGGAGTTGGGCAAGGCCAGGAAAATCAGCGCGCTCAGCAGTGCAATGACGGCACCCACGGCGATCATGCTGAACAGCACCGTGGAGAACAACGCGACCTTGTCTCCCGCACGCTTGCCGCCTTCGATTTCGGCATAAAAGCGCACGATCGACTTTTGCAGCCCCATCTTGCCCACGCCAACGAGAAAGCCGAGCGTGACGTTGACCAGGCCGAGCACGCCGTATTCCGCGACCGTGAAGATGCGCGTGAAAATCGGAAACGAGATGATGCTGGCCAGCGTAATGAGCAGCGTGCCGATGGAATAGTTCGACGTATGCCGCAGCAGGCGCATGAGCATGCCGCCCTGCTCCTTCGGCGCGGAGCTGATGCCGTCAGTGTCGGTGGCCATCGGTGTGCAGTGGCCGCGTTTCGGTGGCCGGCGCAGTCGGGTGGGCGCCACGATACAGACGCAGCAGGGAGGCGGTGACGATCTCGGCGCAGTATGTGCGTTCGATGGCCGCGCGCCCGGCACGGCCCATGCGCAGGCGCAGGTCCGAGTCGTCGAGCAGGGTCTGCATGGCGGCAGCGAGCGCCGCTGGGTCGTTCGGCGGCACCAGCAGCCCCGTGCTGCCATGGGCCACCACATCTTCGTGGCCACTCACGCGCGTGGCCACCACCGCCAGCCCCGAGGCCATGGCTTCGAGCACCGCGTTGGGCAGGCCTTCCTGGTGCGAGGCCTGCACATACAGGCCGGCGTCAGCCAGAATTTCGGGAACATGGCTCACCGCGCCGGGGAAGTCCACACTGTCCTGCACGCCCAACTCGCGAGCCAGCGACCGCAGTTTGTCGTGCTCGGGCCCGTTGCCGGCCAGCACCAGGCGCAGCTCTGCCGGGCGCCGCACCAGCGCCCAGGCGCGTAGCAGCACGTCGATGCCTTTCACCGGCACATGCCGGCCGACGAACACCACGCGCCGCAAGGGCGCGTCGGTACGGTTGCAGGCGAAGCGCGCGCAATCCACCGCGTTGGGAATGGGGTGCATCCTGGCAGCCGGGTAGCCGGCTTCGAGCATGGCCCTGCGCGTATGCTGGCTGATGCACTGGAAGGCGTCGATGCGCTTGGCGCCGGCGTTGAGCAGGCGGTGGATGGGGCGGTGCATCAGCGCCGGGTCGAGAATGCCGCCGCGAAATTCGTCAGCTCCGGAAACTTTTGCCACCATGGGTATGCCCACCAGCCGCCGCACCCATCCAGCCGCCCCGGCCAGATTGCGCACCATGTGGATGTGGATGGCGTCGAATTCGCGGCGATGGCGCAACAAGTAGGCGGCGAAACGCAGATCGAGCAGGATGGAGCCCAGGCCTCTGACGCGGGGATAGCTCAAGCGCCGCACCGCGATGCCGTCGATCACTTCAAACTTCGCCTGCGACGCCTGCAGCCGTGGCGCCAGAACCCGCACCTGGTGGCCCTGCTGTGCAAAGGCTGTGCACAGCAGCCGCGCCTGCATTTCGGCGCCGCCGGTGGCGGGGTACTGTCCATCCACCACCATCAGGATGCGCAGAGGATCCAGGGCGGGAACACGATTGGTCTCCACAGAGTCCCCAAAGGTCTTGCGAAATGGCATGGAACTGGACATAGGTCGGGTACAGCGCGGTGCAAGCTTTCAGCCTAGCTGCAATACGATCGAGAAGTCACCCCATGTTCCGGTGCCGGTCAGGAATGTGTTTGAACGAACGGTAGTTGGCGGAATTTCACCAAGCTGTAAAAAATCATGCCTAAATATTCGTGCAACAACATGGATGATTTCTCCAGGCCACCGAGTTGCGGGATGAATCGGTCGAGCAGCGGCGCGTGCGTGCTGAGAAAGCCGGCTGGCCATGCACAGACCTTTTGCCCCGCGTCGCGAAAGGCCCTGTAAGAGCGCGGCATGTGATAGGCCGATGTCAGGAGGTAGCGCGCTGCCGGCGGGTCATGGGCCAGCATGGCGCGGGTGTTGATGGCGCTCTCGTAGGTGGTGTGTGAGCGCTGCTCCAGTTCAATGCGGTTTGCCGCAATTCCCATGGCTTCGGCGAGCGCGCCCATCACGCCAGCCTCGCTAAAGCGCATATTGCCCCCGCCGGAAAACAGCAAAACACTTTGTGGTGTTTGTCGCGCGAGCGCCACCGCTGCGAGGGTGCGGCGCAGGCCGTCGCCTTGCAGGGCGTTGAAATCGGTGAGCCGGTCGGGGGCGTGTTCGAAGCCACCTGCCAGCACGATGATCACACTGCCGGCAGGCGGCGGCCCGCAGCGGGCGTCGCGCCGGGCCCAGTTTTGCAACGTGGAAAAAACCGGATCGACGGTCAGCGGCATGGATAGCACGAGATAGACCAGCAGCACGCCGGCGGCGCCGAAGCGCATGAGCTTCGGGATGGGCATGCGCCACGCCATCACCGTTAACAGGACCAGGCACCAAGCGATAAGGGCCACGGGCGCAAGCAGGGATTCAAGCCAGAGTCTCAAGTCGAACACGATGGCGCATCCATCCTCTTGATGGTGGTCGATGACCGGTTTTTGGGTGAATGCCAGTGGGCTGGATGCTGCGCCTCAAACCTAATCGGGCGCATGTGCAGGGTCTGGCGTGGGTGGGGAATGGTGGGCGGGGTTCGGCAACTGATCCACGACAACGGTCTGCCGCTCCAGCAAGTCCGCACAAATCCAGTCCGTGAAGTCGCGCTGGGCGTTGATCGAGGTCATGACGTGGTCAATGGACGCCAGCAAAGCCGTGCGCAGATTGGGGATGGGCGCATCATCCAGGCCAAAGGCCTCGACGATTTGCGCCGCGTAGTTGACGTTGCTGAAGTCAGCACCCGACTGCAGCACCGAGACATGCACGCCCTTTTGCGTCAGTTGCGCGAAGCCCTGTGCAAGCTGAGCTTTTGAGGGTCGGTCGTCGACGGGGAGAGCGGCTTCGACGCGCAACCGTCGGAGCTTGCTTTTCAGCCACTGCGGCAGCGAACCCAGCAAACTAGCGGCACGTCGCAGATACAGCGCGAAGGCAGCCGTTTTGAGGCCATGGTTGCGTAGACGAACGACGAAAAAACGCCGCCGGCTCTTGCCGGTTTGCAGGGAGAAGGCGTCGTACAGGATGATGTGGCGCACGCGCGCATCTTGCTGCGCGGCCCAGTAGCTGGGCAGCGCGCCGGAGCAGAAGCCGAGCAGGGCGAAGTGCTGCACGCTCGCGGCGTCCTGCAGCGTGTCCATCGCGGCCTGCAAATCGCGCACCACCTGCTGCTGGTAGCTCAGTTTGCCGTCCGCCCCCAGGCTGTCGCCAATGCCGTGCAGGTCGAAGCGGATGGTGGGAATGCCGTGGCGCGCCAGTTCGCGCGCGAGTTTCACGTTGATGCGATGCGGCCCGATGCGGTGCACCACGCCGGCGTTGAACAGCACCATGCCGCATGGGGCGGCGGCGTCTGCGCGCGCGGCGGGCAGGGTCAGGGTGCCGATCAGCCCCTGGTCGGGGCCGAAGACGAGGGTGGCTTCATGCATGGACGGCTTCTGTCAGGGCGCCGAGCGCATGGTCCACCCAGGCCCGGGGAACGATGGCGGTGTTCAACGCGCTGTTGGTGGCCCAGTCGATGTCGGAGTCGGAGGGAGCGACGTGCAAGCGGGGTGAGGCCAGGAGGTCGCGCTTGGCCGTCCAGGCCGTGAACGCATCGACTTGCGGCGTGAGGATGATGGTGTTGCGGGCGCGGCCGGGCCAGGGTTGGTGCAGGCCGATGCGCTCGGCAATTTGCGCCTTGCAGGCCGGCGTCAGCGCAAAACCGAGCGCTTCGCCGCCGGGGTCGGGCAGGTTGAATTGGCGCAGCGCGGGGTCGATGCGCCAGCGCGAGCCGAACATGCCGGCCATGGTGTCGGCGTTGGACTGCTGCAAGGCCAGCAAATGGCTGCCGCCTTCGGCCACGGGCTCGAACAGCAGCAGATGGTCCAGCGCCTCGGCCCAATGACTTGAGGCCAGTGCCGCGATGTTGCCGCCCAGCCTCAGTCCCAGGCACGACAACTTTCCGGCGCGGCTGCGTTGCAGCAGCAAGTTGCCGGCGGCCACGGCGTCGGCAATGGCGCCGTCGAGGTCGAACGCGGCGTCATCGCCGGCCGAATCGCCGCTGCCGTAATAGTCGAAGCGCAGCACGTGGAAGCCGGCGGCCGTCAGGCGGTCGCCGAGCACGCGGTACAGGCGGTGGGCGCGAATGGCCTCCTGGCCGAAGGGGTTGCACAGCAGCACGGCGTGGTCGCGTGCCGCGGCGTCGGCGCTCGGCTCAAGATGCAGCGCGAACAGCTCGCGCGCGTCGCGCAAGAATCGCAGTGGGGTCAAGTTCGCCACTCCGGCTGATGGGCGGCGTCCTGCGGCTCGATGTGCGCGAAACCCCCAACCACGGCGAGCGCAGCGCAATAGCCGCTGGGTGCTGGCAGCGGGGTGATGTCGATGGGCGCCGCGGCGCCATCCACCTGCACAGTTTGGCGCTGCGTGTGCAAGCCCACGTGCAGCGCGCGCGGCTCCAGCCGCAGGCCGATGCCCAGCGCTTTCAGGCAGGCTTCCTTGCGTGTCCAGCAGCCGACGAAGGTGTCGGCATGGTCGGGCGCGGCGCATTGCGCCAGCTCGTCGAGCTCCGTTGCGCTCAGCACACCGGCGGCCAGGTCCGGCCCCGGCAGATCGCCCCGCACGGCTTCGATGTCCACGCCCACTTCGATGCCTGCCGTCACGGCGATCAGCGCCAGATCCTTGCTGTGGCTCAGGTTGAAGCACAGCGGCGCCTGGCCCGCCCCGCGCAGCGCTTGCAGCAGCACCGGCTTGCCGTGAGCGCCGGTGGCGAAGCGCAACTGCTGCGGCGGCACGCCGAGATAGGCACCGAGAATGCGCCGCAGCCAGGCATGCGCCGCCACGTAGCGCCGCCAGTCGTGGGCGTAGACGAAGCGCTGCGCACGTTCGGTCTCGGCGGCGTCGAGCAGGGCGGCGGCATCGGCCCCCATATCGCGCAGATCGAGCCGCCACACATGCACATTGCGGTCCTGTGGCCAAGCCAGCGTGGCCAGGCCATGGGCGCGCAGACGGGGCGGCAGCGTGGCGGCGAGGCTTGGCGGCCTGGGGTTGTACGGCGCATTGCCCTGCGCGCGCGACCAGCGTTGGGCATGAGGTTCGCGGTTGGGTGTGGACAGCATAGGGGCCTCCGTCGGGGGTTGTTCAGTGCATGCTCTTGCCGCGGCCCAGGCCGCCGAACAGGCGCTTGACCAGGCCGGGTTTGGTCAGGGCCTCAACTTCGAGTGCGTCGTAGTGGTGGGCGATTTGCCCCAGTGTCTCGAAAATGAGCAGGCGGGCGTTGGCGCGCTTGCCGGTGCGTTCATGCATGCCGATGACCGCCTGCATGGCGGTGAGCGAGTCGCCGCCAAGGTCGAAGTAGTTGTCTTGCGGTTCAATTTGCTCCGGCTTCAGGCCCAGCAATCCAGCCCAGACTTCGCTCAGAGCTTGCTCGGTGGGGGTGAGGGGTCGGGTGGGCTCGCGTGGGGGGCGGGCCGCATCAGGCGGAGCCAAGCTCGGCGCGGGTTGCGGCATGTCGCCGGACGAGAGATGCCGCAAGCCCGCTGCCGCGGTGGAATGCTCCGGCGCCAGCAGCGTGCGCAGCGGCTGTCCCGGGCCAGTGACGAAGCGCTGCACAAGTTCCAAGTAGCGGGCCTTGAACGCCGCTGCGGTTTGGGCCGTGTAGATGTCGGTGTTGTAGGTGAAGCCGCCTTCCAGGCCGCCCGGCACCTCCATCAGCCACAGGCCCAGGTCTTCGGTGGCGCCTTTCTGGAAAATGAGAATGCTGCTCTGCTCCAAATCAGCCCATTGTCGGGTGCGTTCCCGCGCGTCCTGGAACGAGAACAGCGCCTGGTAAATGCCAGCGCGCTGCGAGCGCGCCATCATCTCCGGCTCCATCGCCAGGCGTTCGAACGGAATGTCCTGGAAGCTCAACACATCCATGAACTCCTGCTTCACGCTGCGCAGATAGTCGGTTGCCGTCTGGTTCAGGTCGATGCGAAGCTGCAAGGGAAGCAGGTTGTTGAAAAAACCCATCACCGGCTCGACCTCGGTCATCATGCGCCCGCGCACAGGCACGCCGATGACGAGTGTCGAGCTGTCCGCCGCGTGCGCCATCATGGCACCGTAGAGCGCAAGCGCCAGCATATTGAGCGTGACATCCATCTGCCGGGCCAAGTCGTGCAAGCTTTCCGTCGTGGTCTTGTCGATGCGCACCCATTCGGTCGCGCCCTCTCCGCTCATGCCGGCGCTGCGGGGTTTGTCGGTTTTGGGGGCCTTGGGCGCCGGTGCCTCGGCCATGCGGATGTTCCACTCGCGCAGCTGGGCGGCAAAGACCGGGCTTTGCGTCCATTCGGCTTGCCACTGGGCGTAGTCGGCATACGTGACGGGCAAGGGCGGCAGGGTGTTGGCCGTGCCGTGCTTGCGTGCCGTGTAGCACGCGGCCATTTCGCTGTAGAGCAGATCGAAGGACCAGCCATCCCAGATGATGTGATGGGGCATGAACAGGAAGGCATGCTCCTCAGGGGCCAGCCGGAACAACGCGGCACGGAACAGCGGAACTTGGTGAATGTCGATGGGCCGGTCGACCATGGCCTGCATGCGGCGCATCAACTCGGCCTCGCGCTCGGCATCCGGCCATTGACTGAGGTCGTCGAAAGGCAGCTCGAACTCCACATGCGGCGCCACCACCTGCGCGTGCACGCCGTTCGTCGTGCGAATGAAGCTGCGCAGCACGGGCTGGCGCAACACCAGGTCGTGCAGTGCCTGCTCGAAGGCGTCGAGCGCCAGAGGGCCGCGCAGGCGGTGTGCCGAGGGCGTGTTGTAGACCACGCGCCCCGGGTACAGTTCTTCCATGAAGGCGATGCGCTCTTGCTGCGCGGTCAGCGGCGCGTCGATGCGCGAGGGGTCGTGGCGGATGGCAACGCGGCCCATGCCTCCGGCGACCCTGGCTTTCTCGATGGCCCGAGCCATGCGCTCGGCGGTGGGTGACTCGAAGACCAGTCGCAGGGGCAGATTGAGGTCGAGTGCCCCATTGAGTTGGGCGATCAGGCGCGCGGCGAGCAGCGAGTGTCCGCCCAGGGCGAAAAAATCGTCCAGCACGCTCATTTCGGGGAGCTTGAGCACTTGCTCCATGAGGCCGAGCACCGCTTGCTCCGTGGCATCGCGCGGCGGCACGCGGCTGCGCCCGGCCCCGGTTTGCGCCGGGTTCGGCGCGGGCAGCGCACGACGATCGACCTTGCCGCTGGACAGCAGCGGAATGGCGTCGAGTTGGACGATGTTCTGCGGCACCATGTAGTCCGGCAAAACCTGACGCAGACGTTCGCGCAGACGTTCGCTGTCGACCGGGCCGTCGCGTCCAACCACATAGGCGACGAGGCGCAAGTCACCGGGGCTGTCTTCGCGGGTGATGGCCACGGCGTGGCTGATGCCGGGCAGCGTGAGCAGATGGTTTTCGATCTCGCCCAGTTCGATGCGGTAGCCGCGCACCTTGACCTGATGGTCGCTGCGACCCAGATAGTCGAGCGCGCCGTCGCCGCGCCAGCGGGCGATGTCGCCGGTTTTGTACAGGCGTCCACCGGGTTTGAACGGATCGGTGATGAAGCGCTCGGCCGTCAGCTCCGGGCGCTTGACATAGCCCATGCCGACTTGCGCACCACCGATGTAGAGATCGCCCGCCGTGCCGATGGGCAAGGGCCGCAGCCGGGCGTCGAGCACATGCAACTGGGTGTTGGCAATCGGCGCGCCGATGGGCACGGTGCCGGAGGGCTCCGCAGGCCGGCATTCCCAGGCGCTGACGTCGACGGCGGCTTCGGTCGGGCCGTAGAGGTTGGCCAATTTGGCTTGCGGCAACAGCGTGAAAAAGCGCTCGACCAGATCGAGCGGCAGCGCCTCGCCGGAGCAGACGACGCGGCGCAGCCGGGCACATGCGGGTGCGGCGGGCTCATCGAGGAAGAAGCGCAACATCGATGGAACGAAGTGCATCACGTCAATGCGCTCGCGCTGCACCAGATCGGCCAGATAGGCGCTGTCGCGGTGGCCGTCGGGCCTGGCCACGACCAGCGTGGCTCCAACCGAGAGCGGCCAGAAGAACTCCCACACCGACACGTCGAAGCTGAACGGGGTTTTCTGCAGCACGCGTTCGCCGGGCTGCAGGGCGTAGGCCTGCTGCATCCACAGCAGGCGGTTGACGATGCCGCGATGCGCGTTCATCGCGCCCTTGGGCCGGCCCGTGGAGCCCGAGGTGAACATGACGTAGGCCGGGTCGGCATCGCCACCCAGCTGCGGCAACGGCGGCACCGCGTCGTCGGCTTGCCAGACGATGGCGTCGATGAACACGGCATGGCCGGCCGCAGCGAAAGCGCTGCTGCGGCCGGCATGTTCGGTGTGGCGCGTGACCAGCAGCTTGACCCCGGCATCTTCGACCATGCCAGCCAGGCGCTCGACGGGCAGGGATGGGTCCAGCGGCACATAGGCCGCGCCGCTGGCGATGATGCCCACCAGCGCCACCACCAGATCGAGGCTGCGCTCCAGACACACGCCCACCAGCTCGCCCGGCCCGGCGCCCTGCGCGCGCAGCGCATGGGCAAGTTGGCGGGCGCGGGCATGCAGCTCGCGGTAGCTGAGGGTTTGACCCTCGAACACGAGCGCGGTGGCGGTCGGGTCATGCTGCAGGCCGGCTTGCAGCAGATCGCTCAGACGCAGCCCTGGCGGGTTGTCGCGCGCTGTGTTGTTCCAGGCAGCGAGCAGGGCTTGCTCGGCTGGCGGCGGGGCCAACAGGGCGGCCAGGGGCTGGGCCGGTTCCGCCGCGGCGCGCACCAGCGCTTCGCGGTAAAGCTCAAGCCAGCGGCGCACCGTGGCCTGATCGAACAGCGCGGTCTTGTACTGGCATTCCAGCAGCAGCCCTTGCGTGTCCTGGGTGACGTTGAGATACAGCTCGAAATTTTCGGCGCTGCGCGGATTGGAAAAAACCTCCGCTTGCAGGCCCGCCGGGGCGAAGGCGGCGGCATCCATGCGCGCATCCAGATTGAACAGCACGGACACCAGCGGCAGGCGTCCCGGTTCGCGCTGCAGTTGCAGATGTTTGAGCAGGCCGCCGAAGCTCACGCTCTGGTGCTCGTAGGCGTCGAGCACGGCGGTGCGGGATTGCAGCAAAAGCGCGGATACGTCGGCTTCGACATCGACCAGCATGCGGATGGGCAGCAGGTTGACGCAGTGGCCGACGAGGCTGTGGCCGCCCTCGGCCGACTGCCCTGCGGCCGACACGCCGATGACGACTTCGTCTTGCCCAGACAAGCGTGAGATCAGGCCGGCGAAGACGCCGAACAGCGCCGCGAACAGGCTGACGCCATGGCGCGCACCGAGCTTGCGCACGGCTTCGAGCGTGCCGAAGTCGAGACGCAAGTCCTCACGCCGGGAGGCAAAAGCACGCTGGGGCAGGCGCGGGCGACGGGTGGGTAAATCGAGCGCGGGCACCGAGCGGTCGTACAGCGAGACCCAATGGCTTGTATCGGCCTCGGCCTGCTGGACATGGACTGGGTCGAGCTGCGCCAGGGCATGGTCGGCATAGGTTTCAGCGACGGGCAAGGCGGCATCGGGATGGGTTGACGCCGCGACGGTGAGCAAGGCGGCCAGCTCGCGCAGCAGCACGCCGAACGACCAGCCGTCGCAGACGATGTGGTGGGCGGTGAGCACCAGCACGGCATCGAACTCGGTCAGCTCGATGAGCTGGGCGCGCAGCAGCGGGCCTTGTTCGAGGTTGAACGGGGTGTCGACGTCGGCGCGGATATGGCGCTGCAGCGAGGCCTCGCGCTGCTCGGGGGTGAGGGCGCTGATGTCGTGCACGGGCATGTCGAGCGCGAGGGTTTCGGCGACGAACATGTCCTGGCCGTCGGCACCGAAGGTGGCGCGCAGCGCGTCGTGGCGGGCGACGAGGGTGCCCAGCGCGCGGCGCAGGGTTTCGGCATCGAGCGCGCTCTGCGATGGGCTTTGCAAGCGCAGGCTGACCGATTCGTTATAGGCCAGGCTGGCTTCGGCGCCGAGCTGGCAGGCGAGCCAGATTTCACGCTGCGCTTCGGTGGTGGGCACGACGCGGGCGATGGGCGCGGCGTCGGCGAAGGGGTTGTAATCGACGGCGGAGAGGCCGCCTGGGCCTGGGTCTTGGCTCATGTCGTTCATGGGTGTGTGCTCCCGGGTGAGAGGCTCACGCGCCCACCTTGAGGAAGCGGCCGGGTTCGGCCGGGTTGGGCACGAACCAGGCGGGCTTGCCGCTGGCGTCCTTGCCGAGGCGGGCGCCGGGCACGGGCGGCCTGGCGGCGTCGAACACCACCGACACCGGGGACTTGTGGCGCGGCAGGAATTCGGACTCCTGCAGCTCGCGCACCGAGTCTTTGAAGGCGGTGGCGACGAGGCGGATGTCGGCCTCGCTGTGCGCGGTGGTGAGGAAGCATGGGAAGTTGTCGAGGATGTGCACGCCGCGGCTGCGCATCATGGCGAACAGCAGGTCTTGCAGCGGGTGGTCTTCCAGCCAGGCGACGCGCCAGAGCGAGGCGAAGTGGCGGATTTCCAGCGGCGCGCCTTGCTCGCGGCAGAAGGCGCTGAGTTCTTCGGCCAGCGCGGTGGTCGAAGCGTTGAGCTTGTGTTGCAGCGTGGGCCCGGCTGCTTTCAGGTGCAGCAGGCTGGCGTGGGCGGCGGCCAGGGCCAGCGGGTGGCGCACGAAGGTGCCGGCGAAGTAGGTGACGCCGACGCTGGGGATGGAGTCGTCGCCGAACTGCCAGGGGCCGCCGTCGAGCGCGTCCATGAACTCGCGCTTGCCGGCCACCACGCCGATGGGCATGCCGCCGCCGATGACCTTGCCGTAGGTGGCCAGGTCGGCGCGTATGCCGAACAGCTCTTGCGTGCCGCCGAGCGCGGAGCGGAAGCCGGTGATGACTTCGTCGAAGATGAGGCAGGCGCCGCTGGCGGCGGTGATGCTGCGCACCTCCTTGAGGAAGTCCACCGGGCGGAATTCGGGGCGGCGGCTTTGCACCGGCTCCACCAGCACGGCGGCCAGGTCGTCAGCGTTGGCGCGGATGAACGCCAGCGCCTCGGGGCTGCCGTAGTCGAGCACGCGCACGTCGCCGAACATGCCGCGCATGATGCCGGGCGCGGCCGGAATGCCCTTGTGCTGCTTGCCGGAGCGCACCAGCACTTCGTCGAACGTGCCGTGGTAGGAGCCGGTGAACAGCACCACGGTGCTGCGGCCCGTCACGGTGCGGGCGATGCGCACCGAGGCCATGACGGCTTCGGAGCCGGTGTTGCACAGGCCGGCGCGGTCGAAGCCGGTGAGCTCGCAGATCAGCTCGGCCACCGGGCCGGCGAGCGGGTGCTGCGGGCCGATGTCGTAGCCGGCGTCGAGCTGCTGGCGCACGGCGTCGAGCACGAAGTCGGGCTGCCAGCCGAACAGGCTCATGCCGAAGCCGTTGAGCACGTCCACATACTGATTGCCGTCCAGGTCCCACATGTGCGCGCCCTTGCTGCGCTCGATCACGACTTGATAGACGATGTCCTTGATCATCGGCCGAAAGCCGTTGACCACGCGCGGGTCGGCGAGGTGGTCGCGGTGCTGCGCGGTGTAAGCGCGGCTCTTGGCGGTGCGCCCGACATACCGCCGCATGAACGCGGCCAGGCGGGCGCGCTGGCGCTCGGTCAAGGGACTTGCCTGGGTATGAATGCGGGCGATGGCGCCGAAGGCCTTCTTCACGTCGTAGCGCTGGGTGTCGTCGGGCGACGCTGCAGCGGGTGTCGATAGGGCTGGCGTGGCGTGTGTTGCGACAGCTGCGGACCGGGGTGCTGCAGCGGTCGCCGCTGCTGCCGCTGTTGTTTGCGGAACCGTGGCACTGGCGGGCGTGGCGGCAGCAGCAGCGGGCGACGCGGCCATGAGCGGCGTACCACTCAGCAAGGCGAGCTGCTGCGCCATGAGCTGCATTTGCTGTTGGATGAGTTGCTGCAAGGCGCTGGAGGGCACGCCTGTCGCGAGCGGTGGCATGGGCATGGCTTGCATGCTGGCTTGTGCGGTGGCGAACATCGCGGGCATGGCCGCAGCACATGGCGCGGCCTGCTCCATGTCCGCCCCCTGTGCCTGCGCGACCACGGGTGCCTGGGCTTGCGCGGCGGCCACTGGCTCGGGCGGCAGTTGCGCGTCGAGGTGGGCGGCGAGCAGATCCATGCTGCGCAGGCTTTCCATCAACTGGCGGAAGGTGACGGGAACGCCGAACTCCTTCCTCACCTGCAGCGCCGCTTGCGTCAGGGTGAGCGAGTCGATGCCGAGTTCGACGAAGGCGGCCGCGGCGTCGGCCTGGCTCAGGTCTTCGCCCGAGACGTCCTCGAACATGTCGCGCAGGCGGGCGATGAATTGGTCCTTGCGGGCAGCGGATGTCGGCGCGGCGGCGATGTCGGGCTGGGTCGTGGACATTGCAGAAGAGGGAGGGGGTGGAACGAAGGCCAGCACGGTGGCGCTGGGGTTGGGTGCTGAGCGAGCCATCCCCCTCCCGGCCTCCCCCACGGGGTGGGGGAGGAGCACGCGGCCGGCGTCAGCAGTGGAGTCTGCGGAGGCTTCAGTGGTGGCGCTTGTGATGGCGGCGGTGCTGGAACTGGGGCCTTGCTCCCTCCCCACGGCGTGGGGAGGGTTGGGGAGGGGAAGGTTTTGCGGCGTTGACGCGGCGTGCGCCACGGGCGCGTCGATCCAGAAGCGCTTGCGCTCGAAGGCGTAGGTGGGCAACAGGATGCGACGGCGGCCGGTGGCGGGGTTGGCGGCGGCCGCGGGCAGGTCAAGGCCTGCGGTCCACAACGCGCCCTGGGCGAGCAGCATCTGCGCGGCTTCGCGCTCGGGCGCGTCGGCCAGGCTGGCCACGGCGAACAAGGAAACGCCGGGCCGCCAACCGCCTGAGTCGGCTGGCCTTTGCGCTGTCCAATCCCGCGCCGGCGGGTTTGGAGCCGCGGCGCGCAGTCCCAAGTTTCCTTGGCCCCCTTGGGGGGTGGGGATGGCTGCACCATCTCCAGGAGGGCGCTTGCCATTTCCGGCCGGACCATGCTGACGCGCCAGGGTGGCGAGGGTGGCGCGCGGGCCGAGTTCGACCCACGCGGCGTCGGGGTGCCGTTGCAGCGCGGTGCGCACGGCGGGCGAGAAGCGCACCGGCTCGCGCAGGTGGCGCACCCAATAGTCGGCGCTGGTGGCGTCGGCATCGGTGAGCCAGGCGCCGGTGCGGGTGGAGGCGATGGGGATGGTGGGTGGCGAGAGCTTCACCGCGCCCACCGCGGCGGCAAAGGCGTCGAGCGCACCGTCCATCATCGATGAATGGAAGGCGTGCGAGGTTTGCAGCAGGCGGCATTGCACGCCGACGGCTTCCAGCTCGGTCTGCCAGGCTTGCACGTCGGCGCTGGGGCCGGCGACGACGCAGGCGGTAGGGCCGTTCTCGGCGGCCAGGGCCAAGGCGGTGGGAAGGCGCGCGAGCACCTCCGCCACGGGCAGGCGCACCGACAGCATGCCGCCGGGCGGCTGCGCCTGCATCAGCGCGCCACGCTGCGCCACCAGGCCGGCGGCGTCTTGCAGGGGCATGACCCCGGCGAGCGCGGCGGCGACGAATTCGCCGACGCTGTGGCCAATGAATGCCGCGGGCCGCGCACCGCGCGCCAGCCAGCTTTGCGCCAGCGCGTATTCGAGCGCGAACAGCGCGGGCTGGGTGGTGGCGGTTTGGGCGAGGGCTGCGCTGTCGCCATCGAACATGCGGGCCTTCAAGTCGAAGGGCAGGTGTGGGGCGAGCGCGTTCACCGCCGTATCGAAAGCCGCGCGGAAAGCCGGGTCTGCCGCGTACAGGCCGCTGCCCATGCCGGGGTATTGCGCGCCCTGGCCGGAGAACATCCAGATGGGCGCCGGCGCGCTGCTGCCGATCTGGCGCTGGGCGCGCAGCGCGTGGCTGGGCGTTTGCAAGGCTTGCACGGCTTCATCCGCCGTCGTTGCGACGACACACAGGCGATGCGCAAAAACGCTGCGCCCGACTTGCAGGGTGTGGGCGCAATCGGCCAGATTGATGTGCGGGTGCGCTTGCAGATGCGCGGCGAGCTGCGTGGCCATGGCGTCCAGCGCCGCGCGCGTTTTGGCCGAGAGCGTGAGCAACTGCGGGCCGGCGGCGGCGGAGGACGGTGCGCGCAGCGGCGCCTCTTCCAGCACCACATGGGCATTGGTGCCGCCGACGCCAAAGCCGCTGACCCCGGCGCGGCGCGGCTGCTCGCCGCGTGGCCAGGGCGTGAGCGCGTTGCAGACCGTGAACGGGCTGTGGGCGAAGTCGATGCCGGGGTTGGGGGCGGTGTAGTGGATGCTGGGCGGCAGGGTTTCGTGCGCCAGCGCCAGTGCCGTCTTGATCATCCCCGCAGCTCCGGCTGCGATGACCATGTGGCCGACGTTGCTCTTGAGCGAGCCGATGCGGCAAAAGCCGGTGTCGGCGGTGTGCTGGCGAAAGGCTCGGGTGAGGGCTTCGACTTCCACCGGGTCGCCCATCGGCGTGGCGGTGCCGTGGGTTTCGACATAGCTCACGCTGCGGGCGTCGATGCCGGCGTCGCGCTGCGCGGCGGCGATGACGGCGGCTTGGCCGTCCACGCTCGGGGCGGTGAAGCTGGCCTTGTCGCGGCCATCGTTGTTGATGGCTACGCCGCGAATCACGGCGAGCACCGAGTCGCCATCGGCCAGCGCGTCGCCCAGGCGCTTGAGCAGCACCACGGCGGCGCCGTCGGAGAACACCGTGCCCTGGGCGCGGGCGTCGAAGCTGCGGGTGGCGCCGTCGGGCGAGAGCATGGCGCCGTCCTGGTACAGATAGCCGCTGTTGGGCGGGCAGGTGACGGAGCTGCCGCCGGCCAGCGCCATGTCGCACTGCCCGGCGCGCAGGCTGACCACGGCTTGCGCAATGGCCACCAGCGAGGTGGAACAGGCGGTGTGCACGCTGACCGCCGGGCCGGTGAGGTTGAGGCGGTTGGCGGTGCGCGTGGCGATGTAGTCCTTCTCGTTGCCGAGCATGACCTGGAAGGCGCCGAGCTGGTCGATGAGGTCGGGCCGGTGCTGCACGTGATGCTGAAAATACGTGGCGTTGTACATGCCGGCGAACACGCCGACGGGGCCGGGCACGGCGTCGGGCGCGTGGCCGGCGCGCTCCAGGCATTGCCAGCACAGCTCGAGAAAAATGCGCTGCTGCGGGTCCATCAACGCGGCTTCGCGCGGGCTGATGCCGAAGAAGGCGGCGTCGAACTGATCGACCCCGTCGATGATGCCGCGGGCCTTCACGTAGTCAGGGTTGGTGCTCAGGCTGGCGGGGATGCCGGGGTCGAGCGAGGCCAGCAAGGAAGCGCCGGGCCGCCCCAAGCTTTCTTGCCCCCCTTGGGGGGTGGGAGTGGCGCAGCCATCCCCTGGGGGCTCACTCGAACTGAATTGGGTGATGCTGTCGCGCCCGGCGAGCAGATTGGCCCAGAACTGTTCGACATCGGCCGCGCCGGGAAAGCGCCCGGCGGTGGCGATGATGGCGATGGGCTCGGGGCCGCTTGCCTGCGCCGTGTGCTCATGCCGTGCGGCTGCGTCCTGCGCTGGCCCGGCCAGCATGCGGCTGGACAGGCGGCGCGCATCCAGCGCGGGCGCGGCGTTGTCATCAGGGTTGGGCGCGGTCTGCAGCAAACGTGCCAGGGCGGCGGGCGTGGGCTGGCTGAAGAATGCATGGGTGCCCAGCCTGCGTGCCGCATCGCCCAGCAGCGACAGCACCTTGAGCACCAGCAGCGAGTTGCCGCCGAGGTCGAAAAAATTGTCCAGCCGGCCAACCTGCTGCAGGCCCAGGGCTTGGGCAAAAGCATCGCACACGCGCTGTTCGGCTTCGCTCTGCGCGGCTTGGTAGGGGGTGGTCAGGTCGGGGCGGCTGCTTTCCGGCTCGGGAAGCGCTTGCTGGTCGAGCTTGCCGTTGGTGGTGATGGGCAGGGCGGGCAGCCAGACGAAGGCTGCGGGCAGCATGTAATCCGGCAGGCGTTTGGCCAGCAAGGTGCGCAAATCCGCGCTGCTCGGGGCTTGGCCGGAAGCAACGCCATAGGCGATGAGGCGAGCGTTGCCGGCGGCGTCCTTGCGCGCGATGACGGCGCAGGACTTGACGGCGGGATGCGCGGCGAGCGCAGCTTCGATCTCGCCAAGCTCGATGCGAAAGCCGCGAATCTTGACCTGGGTGTCGGCACGGCCGATGTAGTCGAGGTTGCCGTCGGGCAGTTGGCGCACGAGATCGCCGGTGCGATAGAGACGCTCACCGGCCGCGCCGAAGGGGTTGGGCACAAAACGCTCGGCGGTGAGTTCGGGTCGGTTGAGATAGCCAACGCCGAGCCCGGCTCCGCCCACGAACAGTTCGCCGACCTCACCTGCTGGAACCGCGGCCAGATCGGCGCCCAGCACATGCACCTGCGTGGCGGTGATCGGCCTGCCGATGGGGATGCTGCGGGTGTCTGCTGGCAGATCGTGCGGGATGGTGAAGGTGGTGGAGAAGGTGGTGCACTCGGTGGGGCCGTAGCCGTTGATCAGGCGCACCTCGGGCAGGGCCTGCAGCGCGCGGCGCACGTGGCTCACCGACAGCGCCTCGCCGCCGGTGAGCAGTTGCGCCAGGCCGCGCAAGTGCTTGGGGTCGTCGTCGACCACGGCGTTGAACAGCGCTGCGGTGAGCCAGGCGGTGTTCACGGCGTGCGTGTCGATGGTGCGGGCCAGGCCCGCCGGCGTGGGCAGGTCTTCGTCGTGCAGCACGCACATGCCGCCGTTCAGAAGCGGCCCCCAGATTTCAAGGGTGGAGGCGTCGAACCCCAAGGGGGCGGCGTGCAGCATGCGGGTGTCGGGTCCCAGGCGCATGTAGTTGGGCTCGATCACCAGGCGCAGAATGGCCGCGTGCGGGATGCCGATGCCTTTGGGCAGGCCGGTCGAGCCCGAGGTGTACATGATGTAGGCCAGCGGCACGGCCTGCGGCGGCAGTGGCAGCACGCGCGGCGGGAGGCTGGCTTGCGCGGCGTCGAGCACGAGCAGCGGGGCGTGCGCCGAGAACCGTTCGGCATGCGCGGCATGGGTGATGACGAGGCCGGCGCCGGCCTCGCGCAGCATGTGGCTGGTGCGCTCGACGGGATAGGCTGGATCGAGCGGCAGGTAGGCGGCGCCGACCTGCAGGATGGCCAGCAGGGTGGCGATGCTGTCGATCGAACGCGGCAGCGCCACACCGACCACGCAGGCCGGCATCACGCCGCAGGCGCGCAGGCGCAGGGCCAGGGCGTCCGCGCGTGCTTGCAGCTGTGCGTAATTCAGGGCTTGAGCGCCGTGCACCAGGGCCGTGGCATCGGCATGCCGCACCGCGAGCTGCGCGAAAACGTCAGTGACGGTTCGCGGTGCGCTTGCGGATGGGGCTTGGTGATCGGTCATGGCATTCCCTCTGCTGCCGGGCATCTTGGTCGTGGTGTGCGAGATGCTCAAACTTGTGTCGGATTCGACGTTCGAGTCGGCTGGCTGAGGCAGGAAAAACCAGAGTGAAGGACTGCGGCGCGACGGAATCGATTGGTGATGAGTCTAGAAGCGCATCGCGCGGATTTGTGCCCCCCGAATAGGGTGAAACGGCTGGCGTGGGCACCGCGCGAGGGTCGAAATGCAAAGCGCCGCGAACGAGTCGCGGCGCTTTGCTGCACCGACTGCAAGCTGCTTGGCGCCAGTACGCGTGTCAGTACGCGTAATAGCCGTAGGGCGACGATGCCGAGGGCGTGCGCGACTGGTTCAGCAGGGTCATGACGATGGGGCTTTCTTCCAGGATGGCCAGCGACTGCTGCACCGAACCCTGGTGGGTCTTGCCGGCGTGCACCACCAGCACGATCTGGCCCATTTGCGGCGCCAGGGCCCGCGCCTCGGCCGATGGCAACAACGGGGGGCAGTCGAAGATGACGATGCGATCCATCTGGTGCGCGGCGAGGCGGTTGAGAAATGCGGCCATGGCCTGGCTGCTGAAAATTTCGGTGGCGCGCTCGTTCTGCGTGCCGACGGGCAGGAACGTGAGCTTGTCCACATTGGTGGCAAGCTCCACCTCCGACAGGTCGAGTGCGGGGTCGAGCAGCAGATCGATCAGGCCGCGCCGCCGGCCGGTGATCCCCAGGCGCTGGGCCGCGGCCATGCGGGTGGCGTCGGCGTCGACCAGCAGCACGCTGTGGTTCATCTCCATGGCCATGCTCATGGCCAGGTTGATGGACGTGTAGGTTTTGCCCTCGCCGGGCAGGCTGCTGGTGATCATGATGAGGTTGCCGCGGTCCACCGGCTCGGCGGTCTTGCTGCCTTGGGCGTTGGCGAGGAGCGGGCGCTTGACGCCGCGGAACTCGTCGAGCAGGCGCGAGCGCGGGGCGTCGGGCACGAGATAGCAGGCGTCTCGCAGCGCCGCGAAGTCGATGTCGACGCGGTGCCTGGGGGCTGCGAGCGGCGCCGGTGCGGGGGTGACGTCCTGCAGCGCGCCGGCCAGGGCGGCGGGCTGGGCCGGGCTCAGCGTCGCCACCTCGGGGTCACGTGCCCAGGGCATGTCGACCCCGGCTTTGCGGAGCTCTTCGAGGCGTTTGCTGGCTTGTTCGATGGTGCTCATGGCGTCGCTCTCAATGGGTCAGGTGCAGCATGTTGATGACGGTCCAAACCACGAACACGACCACCAGGGCGCCGCTGCCGAGCATGAAAAGGTTGCGACTGCGCTGCTCGTGCTGCGCGGCGGCCGGCGTCAGGCTCAGGGTGATGGAGCCGAGCACGGCGCGCTCGGTGCTTTCACGCAGCTGCCGGGCGTTGCGATAGGTGGGCGCGAGCAGGACCAGCAAATAGGTGGCGAGCACACCCAGCGCCAGTGCCAATAGGAGCACGACGGCAATCAGGAAGGTGCGATGGGGAAAGAGGGCTGCAGGGGCCAGGCGCGGGGGGTCGACGATGCGGAAGTAATCCAGCTTGCGGCTGTCGTCCTGGTTGCGCGACAGCATGGCCGCTTCACGCCGTTGCACCAGTTTCTGGTAGTTGTCGTTGAGCACGTTGTAGTCGCGGTTGAGCTGGATGTACTGCTCGTCGAGCTTGGGCATTTGCGTGGCCTGGGTGCGCAGTTGCGCGAGGCGCGCTTGCACATCGCTCACCTGGGCTTGCAGCGATGCAGCGTTGGCATCCGCCTGTGCCAGACTGATGCGCAACTGTTGGTAAATCGGGTTGGTGGCTTCTGAATATTGTGCCGAGACGCTAGGGGTGACAGGTGGGGCGTTGGCCAGGCGCTGCTGCTGTTGCTGGCGTTCGCTCTCCAGCCGGGCCAGGGTCTGGCGCGTGGCGATGACGTCGGGGTAGGCATCGGTGTAGCGCTGCAGCAGATCATCGAGGTGCTTGCGCTGCACGGCGATGCGCTGGTCGATCTCCGACTCCTGCGGCGCCATCACGATGTTGGTGCCGGGCAGTAGCGAGGGAGCCAGCGTCGGCTTGACGTCAGCGAGTTGCCGCCGCAATGCATCGCGCGAGCTGGCAGCTGAACTGAGCTGGCCCTGCAGCATGGTGAGTTGGTCTTGCAGCTGCGCCTGCCTGGTGTAGTAGTCGGTCGCGGCCTGGCCTGAATAGCCTGGATGCGCGGTCTTGAACTGCTTGAGCTTGTTCTCGGCGTCGCGCAGCTTGGCGTCGTAGATGGCGATCTGGCTGTCGATGAACTGCACCGCCTGCTCGGAGTCCTTGCGGTTGGCGTTGATGCCATTGCTCACGAACAGGTTAAGCAGACTACGCACCACGCCCAGCGTTTTTTGTGGGTCGTTGCTGACGTAATCGATTTCGTAGAGATTGTCCTGCCCGTTAATCTTGATGTGCAGGGTTTTCATCAACTGCTTGATCAGGAATTCGCGCTGAATTTCAGTGCTGCCGGGCTTGAGCAAGTGGTTTTCGTCGATGATGGTGTTCAGGTTGGAACGCGCCAGTAGCGTGCGCGCCAGCAGGTCGACTTGCTGGCTGACGTCCGGCTGCACCGTCAAGCCCTGGAGCAGCGGGCCCAACATGGTTTTGGTATCGACGTACACGGTGGCGCTGGCCAGGTAGCGCTCTTTGTAGACCACCAGGCCGAAGGCGCCGAGCAGTGCGAAGACCCAGGCCACGGCCAGGCCCCACCAGCGTTTTTCCCACATGGCGGGGAGCAGATTGAACAGGGGGCGGAGCAGATCATTCATGGCGTGTCAGGGTGTGCAAGATTGAAGCAAGATCGAATCATCCGGGTCTTGGTCCGATGGGTAAACCTGCAGATGCGGGGGTGTTCATCTCCAAGTTCGGATGGGGCTCTGCATATAGGGGCGCCGTGGTCTTCACGCCCTTTCCAGATAGGCGCGAAATGCATGATCCTGCCGCGCCAGCAGCCAGTTCGACAGATGCCATGCGATGCGCTCGGCGGCGTGGCCGTCCCACAGTTCGGGCAGGCGTGAGGGTTTATCGCCGGAATCGAGTATTTCGGACATTTCACGAAAAATGCGGCGAATGCTGCCGCCCACCAGGACGTTCGTGCCGCCCTGGATGGAGGCCAGGCGCTCGCTTTGGGTCGCCAGCGTCAGGCAGGGAATGCCCAGCGCTGCGGACTGGTCCTGCAGCCAGCCGCTGTCGGTGAGAACGCAGGTGGCTTCGCGCATCAGGCCCAGCATTTCGAGATAGCTCAGCGAGGACATGGTGGCAATGGTCGAGGACTGGGCCTCGGCGCTTGTCCGGTTCGCGTACAAGGCCGCCTGCAGCGCCGCTGGCATGGGCCAGATCAGCGCGATGGTCTTGCTGATGCGACGCAGGGCCGAGCCCAGTTCGGTCAGGACTTTCACGCCGTCGCCCTCCAGCGCATGCTCCAGCCAGACCAGGGCATAGCCTCTGGGATGGGTCAAGATATCGCTCGGAACGCCATGGCTCTTGACGGTCAGGTCGGGGGGTACGCTGCGCGGCAAGGCCTGGTGCATGGCGTCGATCCAGGGATTGCCGGTCATGTGCACCCGGTTGGCAGGAATGCCTTCGGCCTGCAGTCGCACCAGGGCAGGGCGTTCGCCGGCGCAGAGCAGGCTGGAGGCGTGGTCGATGAGCACACGATTGGTTTCACGAAGCGCGGCGCGGTCGCCATGCCGCAAGCCGGCATCGACCCGCACCACCGGAACCCCGATCTGGCTGGCGGCGACGGCGCAGACCACCATCGCGGCTTCGTCCCCACTCAGGATGACGGCGCTGGGCCGCTGCTGATTGAGCAGGCCGGCGAATGTGGCCATGACCTCGGCCAAGCGGCCGGCCACCGTCTGCGCCTGCGGCTCCAGGATGAAGTCGGTGTATGGCAGATCGAGATCGGCCGCATTGCGCGCGGCCAACTCGGCGTCCTCGATGGCATCGTGCGCGAGGATCTGCACCAGCACCGTCCGCGGCAGATCTTCGCGCTGCGCGAATGCGCGCAGCAGTGCGCTCATGACCACCACCCCAGCTTGCGACGCCGCGACGCATAGCAGCGGCCCCGGCATGCCGTCGCCAGCTTCGGGCGGAGGCGAGCATGGCAAATTCAGGTCGAGGTAAGCACCCGAGGCGGCGGTGATGTTGGGCGGGGCGATCAACACGGGGCGCAAATGCGATTCAGCATTGCCTTCATGCTTCGGCGGCTTGGCGTCGAAAGGAGGGCTTTTGCCTTTCGCCGTGGCAGATGTGGCTTGCGCCGGCTCGGTGAAGGTCGCATGCGTGGCGGATGCAGGCTTGCCAGGTGCAGCTTCGGGTTGCATGGCCGGGTCCGTGCCGCTGAGCTCGGCACGGATTTCACTGGCGACGCGGTCCACCCGTGCGGCGTCGATCGTCTCCTGGCTTTCCAGAAAGGCCGACAACAACAAGCGGCTGCACAGCATATTGATGCGCCGTGGCACACCGCCCGACCAGTGGTAGATGGCGACAAAGGCGTTGTCGGCGAACGCGGGGCGGTTGTTCCAGCCGACATGGCGCAGACGGTGCTCGATGTAGGCGCGCGTTTCGGCCTCGTCCATCGGACCGAGGTGGCAGCTGGCGATCACGCGCTGGCGCAGTTGTTCCATTTGCGGCAGGCGCAGGATGTCGCGCAGCTCGGGCTGGCCGACCAGAAAGCTTTGCAGCAGGGCGCGGCTGCCGAACTGGAAGTTCGACAGCATGCGCAACTCCTCGATGGCCGCCGGTCCCAGGTTCTGCGCTTCGTCGATGATGAGCAGGGCGCTGCGGTTGGTCGTGGCCAGCGAAGCGAGATAAGCCTCCAGCGTGACCAGCAGCTTGGCCTTGCTCATGCCGTCGCAGGGTATGCCGAAAGCCAGGGCGACTGCCGAGAGCAGCTCGCCGGCTTCGAGCTGGGTGCTGACGATCTGCGCCGCCACGACCTTCGCCGGATCGAGCTCGGCGAGCAAGGCGCGCAGCAGCGTGGTCTTGCCGGCGCCGATGTCGCCGGTGACGACGATGAAGCCCTCGCCCTGGAAGGCGCCGAAGCGCAGGTACTGGTGCGCGCTGCCGTGGCCTTTGCTCTCGAAGTAGAAGCTGGGGTCGGGGTTGATCTGAAACGGCGGCGCCGTCAGGCCGAAGAACTGCTCGTACATGGCCGCTTTCGCGCTCAGAAGCGGTGGACAACGCCTGCAAAGACCGCCGACTCATTCGAGTTTCCCACCAAAGTGGATCTCAGGAGCTGGCGGCGTACGCCAAGCAGCCCCGTGGTTCTGGGGGAGAACTGATGATCGAACTGGGCGACGAGGCTGGTCTGGCGCGAGCTTAGTCCCGCATTGAAGCCAAAGCCCGAGTTGTTCGCGCGCAGTAATGTGACGTTCAGGTTGTCGATGGGGGTCAGCCTGCGGCCGTAATTGAACGCTACCCCAGTCTGAATATTGTCAGATGAGAAAGTCTGTACGAGTTGAAGCAGGCTTTGCCCTGGCAGGAAGAGGTCTTCGGTCTTGGTGCGGTAGAGCGAGATGGCATAGCTGTTGCGCTGGCGCAGCAGCAGAGCGGTGATGGACAAGGCGTTTTGCAGCGTGGCCGAGGAGGTGTAGAAGTTGCTCGCGGTGGACAGCCCGGCCGGCAGTCCCGAATTGGTCAACAGGCCTTGCACAGCCTGGGCGCGCGCCACCGGATCTGGGTATTGCGAAAGCAGCATGCCATCGAGGAGGGTGGTGATATTGCTGCCTGGCACGCCGCCGCCAGCCAGGGCTGAGAGGTAGGTGGATGGGCCGCGTGTCCAGTTCATGCTGAACCGCAGCAAGGGTGAGCCGCCACGCGCCTGGATATTCCAGCCCGTGCCGAAGTAACGGTGCTCCACCGTGGCGTCAATGTTGCCGAGGGCATTGGGTTGCCACGAGCCGCGCACACCGTAGATGGGTTTTTTCTCCTCGGCGAGAAAGGCCGTGACCCTTTCATAGCCGCCGATGAGCCCGAGTGTCAGGCGATCGGACAAGGCGTAATTGCCGATGGCGCGAAACGAGGTGTCCTTCAGCGAGGCGAACGGCAGGTTGGTGTAAGTGGTGTCGGTCTGTCGTGCAACCAGGGTGTAACCCCAGGGCAGGGGGCGCTGATCCAGGCTGACCGTCTGGACCGAGTAGCGCCCGCCGAACACCCCCGCATTCGTCGGGTTGTTGTTGATCTTGGTCCAGATATCGTCGCTGCTGGCAATGAAGCGCAAATCCGGGTTGATCAGTCGGTCGATATACGGATTGATGCGGTACTGGGTGGACGTGTACTGATTGGATGTTCCCGGCGTCTGCTGCCCGACATAAGGGTTCACGATGTTCTGCTGGGACTGGACGCCAGCATTCAGGTAGACGAAGCGATCGACCAGTTCCGATCTCAGATTCAGGCTGCCGATGGGCAGCACGCGGTTGGTTTGCGTGCCGCGCGCGTAGTACAGTCCGTCCAGGCTGAAGTCGCCGCGCAAATGCCAGTGGGCATGGTCGGAGACGACGACCAGGCGAGGCACGACCTCCAGAACGGTGTCGCTACGCGGGCTCAGGCCCGTGCCGAAGTTGGCATTGCTGGTGCCGGTCGCCAACACCGCCACGGAGGGCGCCAGATAGGTTGTTGGCGCCGGCGCCAAGTTCTCGGCTGCAGCCCCCGATGCCGCCTCGGCTGGCAAGACCGGGGCGGCGGGAATGGCTGGGATCGCAGGAGCACCAGGAACAATCTGCGCTTGCGCCGCGTTCCAGTTGCCGAAAGCAGCACAAGCAGCAACGATGGCGCTGGCAAGCGCCGTGCGATGAAAGGTCATGGTGGGCTCCCGGGATTCACGCCTGTTTCGGCATGTGGTTGTTGGCTTGAGGCTACGACGTGATTGCTGCGCGCTCAGAACCAGCCTTGCGGGATGACGATGGTGTCTCCCGGCAGGAGCGGCACGTTGTCGGCCATATTGCCGCGGCGCAGCAGGCCGTCGAGATGCACACTGTAGGACTTGCCACCGCGAATGAGCACGGCGTCGTTGCCGTTGGCGTAGGGGCTCAGGCCGCCGGCGGCGATCATGGCGTCGAGCAGGGTCATTTTGTCGCGGTAGGGAATGCTTTGCGGCTTGGCCGCCGCGCCGACGATGCTGACCTGCTGGCTGAGCGCGCCATGGAAGTTGCTCACGACCACGGTCACCACCGGATCGCGCACGTACTTGGCGATGTCCTTGGAGATCTTGGCGGCGAGCTGATCGGCCGTCAGACCCGCCGCCTGCATGCCGCTCACCAGCGGCGAGGAAATGCGGCCATCGGGGCGAACTTGCACGGTTGAGGACAGGTCAGGGTTCTGCCACACGGTGATGTGCAGCGTGTCGCTGGGGCCGATGATGTAGTGGTAGTCGGACGCCGCGACCTGGCCGGGCGCAGGAGGAAACCGATTGCTCGCGCAGGCCGACAGCAGCAAGGCCAGCAGGGCGACGAACACGAGGGAAATGCGGGTCAGCCGAAACGGCGTCGCGGTGGTGCGCATGAACTTCTCCAGAGACAGCGTGCAAGCTGGCAAACGTCGGGAACAGCCCGCGTTTCAGCGCAGTCTAGGACAGCCTTTCGTGCTGCGATCACCCTCTATCAGGGGGTTACTGCCGGGTGGGGGCTATGAAAAGATGCGCCATCGCTTCGAAATCCGCATACGCGCTTTCGGCTCGGTGACAAACACCATCACTGCCTGCAGCCAATCGGTTGTCCCGAGTGGTCAGCAGGGTCGGCAGACCACTCGCCATGCGCCTGTGACGACCCCTGAAAGCCGGGCAGTGCATGCAGACACAGGCTGTACACGGGGGAGTCTTTCCATGATCCGGGTTTTTGATCAGTACGTTCCGACACGAACGGTGCTGGAGTTGTTGACCGATTTCATCGTGCTGATGCTCTCGGCCGTGCTGTCCGGCGCCACCTTGGTGATGCTGGCGCGCCCCAACGATCCCGACCTGGTGGCGGTGCAGGCCACGCTGCTGCCGGCGGCCATTTTCGCCAGCGGCATGTTGCTTTTGTACGTCACGTTCGGCGCCTACCAGCGCGATCGCGTGAACTCCCTGCGCACCTTGCTGCTGTGCGCGCTGCTGGCCACGATGGTCAGCGTCGGCCCTTTGTTTTTCGTCTACGCCCAGTCGTTTTTCCCGCACCGCTACGCCTTGCGCTTTCTCGGCTTCGCCTACCTCTATCAGTTCTTGCTGCTGCTGCTGATTCGCCAGCCCCTGCTCGGCAGCCACACGGCGCGGTTGTGGACGCGAAGCGTGCTGCTCGTCGGCTGCGGGCCTGACGCGCTGAGCGTGGCCACCGACATCGACAGCCAGGCCTCGGGGGTCTATCGTCTGGTGGGGTTTTATCCCTCGGGGCACGAATCCGGCCAGGCGCCCAAGTTGCCTGCACCGCTGTTTTCCCGGGACCAGGAACTCAATGCCCTGGTTGCCGAGCACCGCATCGACGAAATCGTGGTGGCGGTGCGCGAACAGCGGGGCGGGGCGCTGCCGCTGCGGCAATTGCTGGAGTGCCGCATCCAGGGCATTCCGGTGCATTCGCTGGCCACGTTCAGCGAGCGGCTCAAAGGCGAGGTGCCGTTGGACAGCCTGAAGGCGAGCTGGCTGATTTATGGCCACGGCTTCGCTCAGGGCGCGGTGCGCACGGTGGTCAAGCGGGCGTTCGACATTGTGACGTCGCTGGCGTTGCTGGCGCTGGCGTGGCCGGTCATGCTGCTCACGACGCTGGCCATCTGGATCGAGGACGGTGCGCCGGTGATCTTCCGCCAGGAACGCGTCGGCCGCTTCGGCAGGACCTTCGACGTGCTGAAATTCCGCAGCATGCGCAAGGACGCCGAGAAGGACGGCGTTGCGCGCTGGGCCCAGGCCAACGACAGCCGCATCACCCGCGTCGGCCGCTTCATCCGCAAGACGCGCATCGATGAACTGCCGCAGTTGTTCAACGTGCTCAAGGGCGAGATGAGCCTGGTGGGGCCGCGCCCCGAGCGCCCGAGCTTCGTCGACCAGCTCACCGAGGACGTGCCGTACTACGCTGTTCGCCACAGCGTCAAGCCGGGCGTGACCGGCTGGGCGCAGGTGCGGTTTTCCTATGGGGCCTCGCTGAGCGAGGCACGGCGCAAATTGCAGTTCGATCTGTATTACGTCAAGAACCATTCGCTCCTCCTCGATTTGCAGATCATTCTGGAAACGGTTCGGGTGGTGATTTTTGGCGAGGGCGCGCGCTAAAGCCCGGGCGTCTCGCTTCACGGCCCGGCTTGTGCCGGGCCTTTCATCCAACCCTGTTCGAAGGTGATGTATGACGGTTGTCGCAGTAGTCGGGATGGGTTATGTCGGGCTGCCCCTGGCGGTCGAGTTCGGCAAGAAACATCGCACCATCGGTTTCGATCTGTCGCAGGGCAAGATCGACGCCTACCTGAAATGCGTCGACCCCACCGGCGAGGTGGCCACGAGCGAGCTGCAGGCCGCCAAGCTGCTGGAGCCAACGTCGGATGCGACGCGGCTGCGCGAGGCGGATTTCATCGTCGTCGCCGTGCCCACGCCGGTGGACGCGGCGCATAACCCCGACTTCTCGCCGCTGGTGTCGGCCAGCCGGTCGGTCGGGCGCCATCTGAAACCCGGCGCCATCGTGGTGTTCGAGTCCACGGTGTACCCGGGCGCGACCGAAGACGTCTGCGTGCCCATCATCGAGCGCGAATCCGGCCTGCGCTGGAAGACCGATTTTTTCGTCGGCTACTCCCCCGAGCGCATCAACCCCGGCGACCGCGAGCACACGCTCACGCGCATCGTCAAGGTGGTGTCGGGCGACACGCCTGAAACCCTGGAGAAGGTTGCCGCCATGTATGGCAGCATCATCACGGCCGGCGTCTACAAGGCGTCGAGCATCAAGGTGGCCGAGGCCGCCAAGGTCATCGAGAACACGCAGCGCGACCTCAATATCGCGCTGATGAACGAGCTCTCGCTCATCTTCCACCGCATCGGCATCGACACCACCGAGGTGCTGCAGGCGGCGGGCACCAAGTGGAACTTCCTGCCCTTCCGCCCGGGCCTGGTCGGCGGGCATTGCATCGGCGTCGACCCCTATTATCTGACGCACAAGGCCGACACCCTCGGCTACCACCCGCAGGTGATTTTGGCCGGGCGACGCATCAACGACAGCATGGGCACCTACATCGCCGAGCAGACCGTCAAGCAGATGAGCCAGGCCGGCTATCCCATTCGCGGCGCCAAGGTCATCGTGCTGGGCCTGACCTTCAAGGAGAACTGCGCCGACTTGCGCAACTCCAAGGTCATCGACGTCATCCATGAGCTGCGCTCCTACGGTGTCGAGGTCTGCGTGCACGACCCCATCGCCACGCCGGCCGAGGCCAAGCATGAATACGGCGTCGACCTCCTCGCTTGGGAGCAACTGCCGCGCGCCGCGGCCATCGTTGCTGCCGTGGCCCACGAGCCCTATCGCCAAAAGCCGATGCAGGACTTCCTCGGCAAGCTCGAACCGCGCGGCGTATTCATGGACGTGAAAGCCGTGTTCGACGCCGCACAACTGCGCAGCCACGGCGTACAGGTCTGGCGGCTATGAAGATCCGCAGGTCACGGCAAGTACTGCCCACCCCCCAAGGAGATCAGCGAACCTTGGGGCGGCCCTTCGATTGGCTGGTCAGGAGCCATCGATGAGCGACTTCTCCCTGCCCCCGCTGTCCCCGTCCTTCGACCTGCGGGCCGCGCTGCAAACGCCCCGGCGTTGGCTGGTCACCGGCAGCGCCGGGTTCATCGGCTCGCATCTGCTCGAACACCTGCTGCTTGCCGGTCACAGCGTGGTCAGCCTGGACAACTTCGCCACCGGCCACCGCAGCAACCTGGACGAGGTGCGCAGCAAGGTGGGCGAAGCCGCCTGGGCGCGCCATCACTTCATCGAGGGCGACATCGTCGACCCGCAAACCTGCCAGCAGGCCTGTCGCGGCGTCGACTTCGTGCTGCACCAGGCCGCACTCGGCTCGGTGCCGCGCTCACTCGAAGACCCGCTGCGCACCCACGCCGTCAACGCCACCGGTTTTCTCAACATGCTGGTGGCCGCGCGCGATGCCGGCTGCGCCCGTTTCGTCTTCGCCGCATCCAGCTCCACGTATGGCGACCACCCGGCGCTGCCCAAGGTCGAATCCGTGATCGGCAATCCCCTCTCGCCTTACGCGGTGACGAAGTATCTCGACGAGCTGTACGCCAGCGTCTTCACCCGCAGCTACGGCATGCAGACCATCGGCTTGCGCTATTTCAACGTGTTCGGTGCACGCCAGGACCCGAATGGCGCCTACGCCGCCGTCATCCCCAACTGGGCGCGCAAAATCAGTCGGGAGGAAGCCTGCCTCATCAACGGCGACGGCGAAACCACGCGCGACTTCTGCTTCATCGCCAATGTCGTCCAAGCCAATCTGCGCGCCGCTCTGGTCCCGGCGCAAGGCGCGGTGCATGAGATTTTCAACGTCGCGTTCGGCGAGCAAACCACACTGAACCAGCTTCATGGCCTGCTGGGCGAAAACCTGCAGGCACTGATGCCCAATCTGAAGCTATTGCCGCCCACCTACCGCGACTTTCGCAAGGGTGATGTGCGTCACTCCTTGGCCGACATCGGCAAAGCCCGAAGTCTGCTGGGCTACGCGCCAACGCGCAGTGTGCGGCAAGGGTTGGGCGAGGCGATGGGATGGTATGTCGCCGAGCGGCATTCGTCGTCACGCCCGTTTACACGGGATGACTGCAAGCTGATCGCCGAAAAGAGCCTCTAAGTTTCCCACTACACCGTCTGAATTCCGTGATGACTAGTCGCCAAAGCACACTGCGTCTCGTGGTGATTTTCTCGATGCTTTGCATGGCAATCGGCTGGAACCTCGCCGATCGGGCTCGCATCAAAGATCTTCTGCGACCTGTGGCACGCGAGGCCTATGGCTACGGGAAGGCGCTTTACCTGAACTACGCTCGCAGCAGCGCTACGGACCCATCGAAATTCCCGTCCGTGACAGTGCCGGAAAGGCCCTTGTCCGAAGAGCCGTTCCGGGAGTTTCTTTCCCACCTTCCGTGGCGAGTGTGGCAGCCGACGACGCCGGTGACGCCGCCATCGACGACGGGCAAGACCTACTACGTCAGCACCAGCGGCAGCGACAGCAACAACGGGCTGAGTCCGACGACGGCCTTCGCCA
>NZ_JBTRXV010000027.1:0-44521 GCF_054608695.1 Thiomonas sp. | reverse complement strand
TCAAGAAGGTGGCCTTGATCGCCTGCATGCGCAAGCTGATCACCCACCTCAATGCCATCACCCGGGACCACCTGAACGCTCAAAATCAGCCTCTCACTGCTTGACTTTCAACACGGTTACTCAGCCCAAGTCGGGGCATATTGCCAATCAGGAAGGCAAAGTCTGTGCCGACGCCATCAGTCGCATCCTTATCGGACAACAACCGGACCCGGCCCCTGTCACCAATTCGGCGTGCTTTTCAACCATCACGATGCAGCAGGCGTCCTGGCTAACGGATGTGTTCCAGTACAACGCCAGCAGCATGGCGATGCAGCCCTCGGTAGCCGGTGAATCCACAGGATGGAGCAGTGATAACTTCAAGGACATGGAAACTTGGTACGGGTCGCTGATGAGCGATACCTTCGCGTGAAAATAACCACTTTGCTCCACTTCAATCTTGCCTCCTAAAAATTGCCCATGAAATTCACTCCATTCGCTTTGACAACACTTGCGCTCAGCCTGCTTCTCACAACAGCGCGCGCAGAGTCTTCAGAGACTCCACATGTAGACGCCAGCACGCTAGCAAGCACACGCGCGGTTGCCGTTGATTTGCTCAAAACCTTGTCGGGAAAACTGCAAAAAAGCATGCAAGACAGCGGCCCTGTGAACTCGATTAACGTGTGTCACAAGATCGGGCCAGCAATTGCGTTGAATCTCGCCGAGAAGACTGGCTGGGAAATCACGCGTGTCGGCACGCGGGTGCGCAATGTCGATCTAGGTACGCCCACTGGATGGCAGCGCAAGGCGCTGGAAGATTTCACCAGCGACCTGCACAACGGGGCAGATCCAAAGACCCTCGAATGGCACGAGGCCGTGACCGAAAACGGCAAGACCACGCTGCATTACGCCAAAGCCATCGTACTGCAGGCTCAATGCATGACCTGCCATGGCGACGCCCAGAACATCCCGGTGCCAGTTGCCGCAAGAATCAAAGCGTTGTATCCGCACGACCAAGCAACCGGCTACAAAATCGGCGATCTTCGCGGGGCTGTCGTGATTAGCCGCCCACTCCCTTGAATTGCAGGATTTTTGCGAGAAGGGGCGGTTTCATGAGAACCGAGTAACAGATCTCTTAGGACTATTGCTCCGGCTATAGTGCCGCTACACGCTCAAGCGCACCTTCCTCTCCGACCCCAGCCGCCCACGTGCCGCACGAGACGATCTACAACGCCATCTACGCCCATCCCAAGGGGGAGTTGCGCCGGGACTCATCGCCTGCCTGCGCCAGGGTCATGCCAAGCGTCTGCCGCGCTCGCGGGGCACCGATCGGCGCGGACAGATCCCCCGCGATGGCCAGCGACATTCCTTCGTGAGGCAACACGCCGGCCAAGGTCATTGTCGTCAACCAGGCCCCTGGTGCAAAAACCATGGGGCGGCGGGTCTGGGCACGATAGAGACCGCCCAACACGGCCAGGAAAGCCAGAACGCCCAGCATGACCCACAGGATGTAGCCGCCGTGGCTGGCCGGCTGGGGGGGGCTGCTGTGCGTGCATGCGACTGCAGTTGCTGGGTGAACGCGGCCCTCAGTGCAGGGTTGGCCGGGTCACAGCCATTGCGGCGACATGGCCAGCCCGAGCATGCTTGCAAGCCGGCACGATCTTGTGCATCTCGGCCTCGGCAATGATGGAGAGTTTCTGAAAGTTCTGGATCAGATCTTTCAGGTCGGCCGCACTCGCCGGCTTGGCTTCATCCTGCAGCAGCGGCAGGGATCCGGCAAACATCCCCCGCAACTCGCCCAGGATGACCAGGGCTTCATGGGCGGACTCGGGCAGATGGATCTCGGATGCCGATCCAAAGAGGCCTTCCACAAAACCATCCAACTCGTCCAGACGCGTCTGCGCCAGGCGAAGGGTACCCTCGCGAGTCGGGGCGACTTCAAAGCGCAGGAGTCGAAAGGGGTTGCGGCCGTCCTGGTGTGTGGTGAGCCGATTCCAGAGTCCGGCGACCAGGACGCCGAACAAGGCATTGACATCATCCATCTTGTCGAACTCCGGCAACTCGCCGCCCCATAGTCCTTTGACCACCTCAAGGGGCGATGCCGTCAGGGGCGTGGCGATGTTGCCCAGGAACCGGGTGCGGACCTCATGAAACGGCGTGGGGCAGTGGTACCGCTGGAGCATGGCGATGACCTCGGCATCACTCGCGCCAGGTTTGGACTTGGGGTTGCTCATGCGCGGTGGCGGAAGGTTTGAGGCGGGTTTACTTCAGGTGCGCATTGAGCAGCTTGGTCATCTCGAACATGCTGACCTGCGGCTTGCCGAAGATCGGCTTGAGCTTGGCGTCGGCATTGATCATGCGTTTGTTGGCGGCGTCCTGCAGGCCACGCTTCTTGATGTGCTCCCAGACCTTCTTGATGACTTCGGTGCGCGGCAAGGGAGCTGCGCCGGCGATCACCGCAAGTCAGCACGGAAATTTATAGACCGACCGGTCGGTGTATTTTGTATCATGTTGACTTGGATCAATATTGAGAGGTGAAGCCACCTTACATTCGTTGCCTTGTCAGTACAGAATCTGCTCTACATATTTGTGTCTCGCTCGTTTTCTCGTTTTGCGAGGCTGATAGCGGAGGCCATCAGGCGATTTAGTCAGAACAACACTCCCGCCTCAGCCAATTTGAAGGCAAAAATAGCATGCAAGAAACAGTTGAAACACAGTCCTGGGAGCCGCATGGTCCTTGCCACGTCGGATTGTGGGAGCATGAGAAACTTGAGCAACGCACTGAATGCGTTGCCGAAGAGGTTCCGGTTGCCTTCGTTTACAACGGAATCTCCCATGCGGTGATGCTAGCCACCCCTCAGGATCTGGAGGATTTCGCCTTAGGTTTCAGCCTAAGCGAAGACATAGTCGGCGCCCGGGGCGACATCTTCGACATTGAGGTCCGCGAAAGCAGCAAAGGTATCTCGCTCGAAATGCACATCGCGGCTTCTTGTGCCATGGCATTGCGTGCACATCGCCGTACCCTGGCTGGGCGCACGGGTTGCGGTCTATGTGGAGTCGAAAGTCTGGAGCAGGTGCAGTGCCGGCCCTTGCGTGTGCCAGTCTCCAATGCGCTTCTGATGCCATCGGCCTTAACGCGCGCTGCGGCCAGCTTGGCCCAGTACCAGCATCTGCACGGCTACACCGGCGCCATGCATGCAGCGGCATGGTGTCGTAGGGACGGCCAAGTAGTCTGCGTGCGCGAGGATGTCGGTCGCCATAACGCACTTGACAAGCTGATCGGCGCGTTGGTGGTAACGCGCGCATCCCTGGATGAAGGCTTTGTGTTGATGACCAGCCGCGCCAGTTACGAGATCGTATGCAAGGCGGTCTCCGTTGGCATCGGTTGTGTAGCCGCGTTATCAGCACCAACTGGCATGGCGGTCCGGGTCGCCGAAAGGGCGGGGCTGACATTGATCTGCTTTCTGCGTGGGCCCCGTTTCACTGTCTACGCGCATCCCGAGCGCATGTCTACCTGAGAAAAGAGGTCAAAGCATGAGCAAAGCGAAGACGGTCAAGCATGTCCCGACCTTTTGCTACAACTGCGTCTCGGGTCCCGACTTCATGAAGGTCAAGGTCGAGGACGGCATCGCTACCGAGATTGAGCCCAACTTCGACGCCGAGGCCGTGCATCCGGCTCGTGGCCGGGTCTGCGTCAAGGCCTACGGGCTGATCCAAAAAACTTACAACCCGAATCGTGTCTTGAGTCCGATGAAGCGGACCAACCCCAAAAAAGGGCGGAACGAAGATCCAGGCTTCGAGCCGATTTCCTGGGATGAGGCGCTGAACATCGTGGCGGCGAAGATGAACGCCATCCGCGCCAACGGCTTGCGCGACGAATCAGGGCTGCCGCGTGTCGCCGTGAGCTTCGGCCATGGCGGTACGCCCGCCAACTACATGGGCACCTTTCCCGCCCTGCTCTCGGCCTGGGGGCCAATCGATTACAGCTTCGGTTCGGGTCAGGGTGTCAAGTGCGTTCACTCCGAGCATCTCTACGGAGAGTTCTGGCATCGCGCCTTTACCGTCACTTCCGACACGCCCAATGCACTCTACGTTATCGCAGTCGGCGCTAACGTAGAAATCACAGGCGGCCCCTGCGCCGTGATTCGCCATGCTGACGCGCGCCTGCGTGGTTACAAGCGCGTGCAGGTCGAGCCACATCTCACGGTTACCGGGGCCTGCTCCTCGGAATGGGTGCCGATTCGACCCAAGACCGACCCCGCTTTCCTGTTCGCGCTGATCCATGTCCTCGTGCACGAGCATGGTTTGGCCAAACTGGACATTCCCTTCCTGCGCGACCGGACTTGCTCGCCCTACTTAGTGGCGCCCGACGGTCTTTATCTGCGTGATGCGGACAATGACAAACCGCTGGTCTGGGACGATGAGACTTGTTGCGCCGTCGCCTTCGACACACCGGGAACAAAGCCGGCCGTGGCTGGGCGTTATCGGGTTGCCCGCGCCGCGGTTGTCGACGCCGACAAGGCGCGCCGCGAATATTCGGACGTCGAAGGCAAGACCGCCTACGAGATGCTGTCGAATCACATCGCCAAATACACGCCGGAATGGGCCGAGACGATCTGCGACGTGCCAGCTGCCACGATACGCCGCATCGCCAATGAGTATTTGGAAAGCGCGAGCATCGGCGCCACCATCATAATCGACGGCGAGACCCTGCCGCTGCGACCGGTGGCGGTGACTCTAGGTAAGTCGGTGAACAATGGTTGGGGCGCTTACGAGTGCTGCTGGGCCCGCACTGTATTAGCTGTGTTGGTGGGCGCACTCGAAAATCCCGGCGGACTCGTTGGCACCACGGTGCGACTGAACCGCCACCAAGACAACCGGCATCTCAGTGTCACGCCGGGAGAAGATGGCTTCATGGCGCAGTCGTTTAATCCAACCGACGCAGAAAGTTGGCAGGCTGAGCCCGCCACCCGGAACCTGCACCAGACGCTGGTGCCTATCGTTGGCCACAATGGCGCTTGGAGCCAGGCTCTCGGCCCAACGCAGTTGGCCTGGATGTTCCAACAGGAACGGCCCGCGGACTGGAATATGCCGATGCCGACCCTCCCGGAACTGTGGATCGTCTATCGCTCCAATCCAGTCATCTCTTTTTGGGACACCAAAAAACTGGCAGAAATTGTTGCTCGCTTCCCTTTCATGGTCTGCTTTGCCTACACGATAGACGAGACCAACTACATGGCTGACCTGCTGTTGCCAGAGGCGACCGATCTCGAATCGACCCAGATGATTCGCATGGGGGGCACCAAGTACATGGAGCAGTTCTGGGACTATAAGGGAGTGGTGTTGCGCCAAAGCGCGGTGGAACCTCAGGGCAACGCCCGCGACTTTACCTGGATCAGCACTGAACTTGCCAAGCGCACCGGCCTGCTCATCCCCTACGTCGAAGCGATCAACCGTGGCGTCTCTGGCGTCTCGCCCCTCAAGGGCGAGGGCTACGACTACCGCCTTGATCCGGCGCAGGAACCCGCACCGGACAAGATCTGGGATGCGGTCTGTCGCGCCGCGTCGGTGACGCTCTCTGGAGGCAAGGAGGAGCACGGTTTCAGCTGGTTCAAAGAGCATGGCTTCTACGCGGTCCCGATGTCGCGCCTTGACTGGTATTTGACACCGACCTTGCAGAGGCATGGCCTACGTTACGAACTGCCCTACCAGGAGCGCTTGCTGCGGCTAGGGCGCGAACTCGGTAATCGCTTGCACGAGAAGCGCATGGCCTGGTGGGACGAGCAGCTTTCGGAATACGCAGCGCTACCGGAGTGGCACGACGTCCCCGCGCGCTGGTTGCGCAATCTAGAAAGATCTGGCGCTAAGGCCGCGGACTTCCCGTTCTGGTTGCTGTCCACCAAGAGCATGCAATACCACGCTGGCGGCAACGCCGGCATCGCGATGATGAACGAAATCGCGCAGAACGTGCGTGGCCACGGCGGTGTCATCATGAACACAAAGACAGCGGCCGGCCTTGGCATTGCCGATGGCGACCGCGTCGAGATCCGTTCCCATATTGGCACGACTTACGGCAAGGCCGCACTGACGCATGGGGTGCGCCCCGACACCCTCGTCATGATTGGTCAGTTCGACCACTGGGCGACGCCCTTTGCCAAGGACTTAGAGCTACCCAGCCTCAACACCATCGCGCCCATGTCGCTGGATCTGACCGACGCCACTGGTTCCGGCTCAGATATCGTGCGTGTGGCGGTGCGCCGCGTGGAGGCGATGGCATGAAGCGCTACGTCATGGCCATAGATTTGCGACGCTGCGTCGGCTGCCAGACCTGTACCGCCGCATGTAAAACCGCCAACGCAACCCCTCCTGGCGTGCAATGGCGGCGTGTACTCGATCTCGAAAGCGGTGAATTCCCGGACGTACAGCGCAGTTTTTTGCCGGTGGCGTGCATGCATTGCGCCAACCCGCCTTGTGAAGACGTCTGCCCTACATCGGCGACGAAGAAGCGCAACGACGGCCTGGTGACCATTGATTATGACATCTGCATCGGCTGCGCCAATTGCATCATGGCCTGTCCGTACGAGGCGCGCTCAATCGTGCATGAGCCGCGCTATGCCTACGGCGCCAAGCCAATCGCATCCGAGGCAGCACGTTTCGATCCAGAACGATTGGGCGTTGCCACCAAATGCACGTTTTGTAGGGATCGTATCGATTTGGCCGAACGTACTGGGCAGGTGCCGGGCCGCGACCCGGAAGTGACGCCCGCCTGCGTTAATTCTTGCATTTCCGGTGCCATGCATTTCGGCGATATCGGCGACAAGAATAGCAACGTCTCGCAACTCCTCGCGCAGACCCAGCATTTCCGCCTGCACGAGGAACTGGGCACCGATCCATCGGTGTATTACGTGTGGAACGAAAAATGACGGCCCTACCGCAATATCCAGATCGTGTCTTGCCGCGTCAGCAGGCCAACTGGGACTGGCGTGCCGCCTGCAATTTCATCGCCGGAGGCACTGGCGGGAGCCTACTGCTGTGGGTAGCACTTGATGCGCTGCATGGAGGCGATGTGCGTCCCCTCATCGGTGCTGGCCTAGCGCTGATCGGCTTCGGCCTTGCATGCGTCTGGTTCGAGATCGGCCGGCCCTGGCGAGCCCTCAACACTTTTCGGCATTTCAGTTCTTCCTGGATGGCACGCGAAGCCTCGGTGGCAGCTTTGCTGTTCGTCTCGGGGTTCCTGGCCCTGTGGAGCGGACGAAGCGTCCTCACCGGAACGACGGGCCTGCTTGGGCTGGCTTTTCTTTATGCGCAGGCGCGTATTCTCGCCGCCAACAAGGGAATACCGGCTTGGCGCCATTCACGCTGTCTGCAGCTGATGGTGGTAACTGGGCTCACCGAAGGCCTAAGCCTGCTGGTGTGCGCAGACTGGCTCTATCCGCAACCGCTGTCCGCGGACTACCTGCTAGCGCTGTTCGCCGGACTACGCCTTATCGCTTGGCGGCGTTATCTCTCAGCGTTGGTGAAAGACGGCGCACCTGCAGGCTCAATCAAAGCACTGAGAAAAATCGATGCGGAGTTCCTCTGGGTCGGCAGCGCTATACCCGCCATGCTTGCGTTGCTGGCCGGGATGACTGGAGCGGCCGCACCAGCAGTCGTGGCTGGCGCGCTGGCAGCGGTGATGGGATGGCGCTTTAAATACACCCTGATATGCCGGGCAGCTTTTACGCAGGGTTTTACTTTGCCCAAGCGACCGGTACGTGGACGTGCCATTGGGCCAAAACGCGAAAGCGGTCAGGGACGGCCCGTAGGGTAAAAGTTTAAGAAGCCATTTACGGCTAAGAGGCCGGTAATCATGATCGTCAGCGACGAAGACATGACAACGAGGAGGCGAAATGTACGAAATCCGTCTACATGGACGGGGTGGGCAGGGGGCGGTGCTCGCATCGGGCATTCTCGCGGCTGGCGTGGTCGAAGCCGGGAAATACGCTGTGGCGATTCCCTCGTTCGGCTTCGAGCGCCGCGGCGCACCGGTGGTGGCCTTCCTGCGCATCAGCGACAAAGAAATCAGGCGCATGACCAATATCACGAGCCCAGATTGTCTCATCTGCATTGACCCCACCATGGGCAATTCTGTGAACATCTTTGACGGGTTGAAGCCCGGCGGCGCCTTAGTTCAAGCCACAGGGAAACCTTTGGCTGAACTGGTAATTCCCGAGGGCGTCGCCACCGTCGGCCTGTGCAATGCGGTGCGTATCGCGATTGAAATCTTTCGCCGTCCGATCACCAACACCTTGATGTTGGGCGCCTTCGCACGTACCACCGGCATCATCTCGCTCGACGCCCTGAAGCAGGCGCTGCTGGATTCGGAATTCCGTGATGCTGGGCTGGAGCAGAACCTGCGCGCGTTGCAGCGCGGCTACGACGAAACCGAGGTGCATCACATCAATCAAAGGGCTACGGCATGAGCCAACATACTGCGTATCCGATGTTCGATCCCGCCAAGGCCGGAGTGCCTGACGATCTCTGTCCGATCGCCGTCGACATCAACCCGATGCTGCCGGGCGACTGGCGCAGCATGCGGCCCGTGGTTGACCGCGACAAGTGTGTCAAATGCGCCGTTTGCTGGCTCTACTGTCCGGTGCAGTGCATCGTCGAACGGCCGGCCTGGTTCGACGTCAATCTGGCCACATGCAAGGGGTGCGGCATCTGCGCTAACGAGTGTCCGCAGCGCGCCATCACCATGATCGCGGAGGTTGGGGCATGAACGCGGCGGTCCAGGAAACGCTGGCAGCGAAGCAGAAGTTTATTGTCTGCGAAGGCAACGAAGCGGCTGCGCTGGCAGTGGCGCTGGTGCGCCCCGACATGGTTTCGGTGTATCCGATTACGCCGCAGTCGAGCCTGGTGGAGCATCTTGCCAAGCTGGTCGCCGACGGGCGCATGGATGCTGAAATCGTGGACGCCGAAGGCGAGCACTCGGTGCTCTCGGTGCTGCAAGGCGCAGCCTTGGCGGGCGGTCGCACCTTCACCGCCACTAGCGGGCCGGGTTTGGCTTTCATGTTCGAGCCCTACTTCCGCACTCCCGGCATGCGCCTGCCCATCGTCATGTCCATTGTCACCCGCGACGGCATCACGCCGCAGTCGGTATGGGGCGGCCACCAGGACGCAATGACGGTGCGTGAGGTGGGTTGGGTACAGATCTATTGCGAGTCGGTGCAGGAAGTGCTTGATACCACGATCATGGCCTTCAGAATCGCCGAGCATCACGATGTGATGCTGCCAGTGAATGTCTGCCTCGACGGCAATTACCTCTCCTACGGCGCCTCGCGCGTGACCGTTCCTGAGCAGGATGAGGTCGACGCATTCATGGGAGCGAAAGATGTCAACTGGCATGCCGCACTGGATCCGTTGCGACCAATGGCGGTCGACCCGCTCACCGGTGGCTCGGGCGGCAAGGGGCCAGCCACCTTCGTGCGTTACCGCAAGAGCCAGTGCCGCGGCATGCAGAACGCATTGCGTGTGATCAGTGATGTCCACGAGGAATACGGCCGGCGCTTCGGCCGTCATTACGCACCGCTGGTTGAGGAATACCGTATGCACGATGCCGAGATCGCGCTGATGACGCTAGGCAGCATGAGCGGCGCCGCCAAGGATGCTGTGGACGAGGCACGCGATGCCGGCAAGAGAGTGGGCATCCTCAAGCTCAAGACCTTCAGCCCCTTCCCTGTGGCGAAGCTGGTGTCCGCGCTGAATAAGGTCAAAGCGCTCGGTGTAGTGGACCGCTCGGTCGGGTTCCGCTGGAACTGCGGCCCCATGTACCAAGAGACTCTGGGCGCGCTTTACCTGCTTGGCCGGCATCTGCCAGTGGCGAGTTTCATCGGCGGGCTGGCCGGCGCCGATATCACCGTTGAGCATTTCCACCGTGTCATCGAGCAAACGGAATCCCTGCTTTATGGCTTCGCTCCCACCGAGCCAATCTGGCTCAACGAAAATGACTGAGGCAACGATGGAAGATGCACGCTATTTGGTGGTGGGAAGCAGCCACGCGGCACTCGAAGCGGTGGCTGCCATTCGCATGCATGACCCCGACGGCAGCCTCGCCTTGATCACGCGCGACGGCCATCTTCCTTATTCACCGACTGTTCTGCCCTATGTTGTTTCGGGGCGCTCAGCGCCGGACCGCATCTTCCTGCGCAACGAAGAATTCTTTGCTGAGCGACATGTCGTCTACCGTCCGGGCCAGACCTTGGTTAGGCTGCATCCGCAGCGCAATACCGCGCTGCTCGCTGACGGCAGCGAGGTGCGCTACGAAAAGCTACTGCTCGCCACAGGCGCGGCGCCCGCGATTCCGCCCATTCCCGGCCTCGACAAGGTGCAGTATCACGTGCTGCGTACTCTCGACGACGCGCTAAAACTGAAGGCGGCCATCGGCGCATCGCGCCAGGCGGTTGTGCTGGGCGGTGGACTGGTCGGCATGCATGCCGCAGAAAATCTGGTGATGTCCGGCGCAAAGGTCACGATCATCGAAATGCAGGATCAGCTGCTGGGTGCCTACTTCGACCGTCAAGCCGCCGACTTCATCGGGCGCGCCTTCATCGAACATGGCGCGCGCATCTTCACCGGCCGTCGCGTCGTCGGCCTCGCACCGTCGGCGCAGGGAGCCACTGTCAGTCTGGAAGGCGGCGGCAGTCTCGAAACTGACCTGTTGCTGGTGGCCACCGGCGTCAAGCCCGACTTGGGCTATCTCGCCGACAGCGGCATCAATTGTGCTGCGGGCATCATCGTGAATAACGATATGGGCACCAACATCGGCAACATCTGGGCGGCAGGCGACTGCGCCCAAGCCAAGGATTTCTACAAAGAAGGCACCACCATGAACGCTATCCTGCCGGACGCCACCGAACAGGGTCGCATCGCTGGGATGGCCATGGCTGGCGATCCCAGCCGCAAGGATTATCTGGGCGGTGTGCCTCTCAATACCTACCACTTCTTCGGTCGCCATGCGATCTCTGTCGGTACCGGCGTTGTACCGACCGGGGGTATTGAGCGACTGCGCGTCGATGAAGCAGCCGGGCGCTACCTACGTGTGATTTTCCAGGATGGCCGTCTGCTAGGAATTTTCGGTATTGGCGAATTCTTTGACAGCGGCGTCATGTGGCAGCTGATCTTGCGCCGCGCCGACCTGACGGACAGCATCGAGCGACTGGTCGCCGATCCGCTCACAGTCGGGCGGGAATTTATGTCTCGCCTCTGGAGATAAGCATGGGACAGGGCTACAACACGATTGCCTTCGATGCCGCCAAGTGTAACGGCTGCGGCAAATGCATGCTGGCTTGCACCCAGGCCAAGACCGGCACCGACGACACCCCGCGTTCGCGGATTCAGGTTATGCCCGCGGGAGAAAATTTCGAACTGGTCATTTGTCGTCAGTGCGGCGATCCCAAGTGTGTTTCAGTGTGTCCGGCAGGTGCGTTGGGGAAGGACCCGGTGGATGGCGTTGTCCGCTGGGATGGTAGCAAGTGCGTGGCCTGCCTGTTGTGCACAGCCGGCTGCGCCTATGCCGGCATCGCGCTAGACACGTCCACTGGCAATGTCGTCAAGTGCGATATGTGCGCGGGCCAGCCGGCCTGCGTCCCGGCTTGTCCTACGGGTGCCTTGCGCTACATCACGACTGCGCGCCTCTACAACGAGGTGGGCGACTGGGAGGATCTGTTTGCGCCTGGTCTGGCAGGCTGCCAAGGCTGCAATACCGAATTGTTAATGCGGCACACATTACGCCGCGTCGGTCCGGAGACGATACTAGCGACTCCACCAGGCTGCGTTCCGGGGATGGGAGCGGTCGGCTACAACGGCCTGGCCGGCACCAAGGTGCCGGTGTTCCACCCACTGTTGACCAACACGGCAGCCATGCTCACCGGCATCAAGCGCCAGTACAAGCGAGTCGGCCGTGAGGTGACCGCGTTGGCGATTGCCGGCGATGGCGGCGCTTCCGATGTGGGCTTTCAATCGCTGTCAGGCGCGGCGGAACGGGGCGAGCAAATCCTATTTATGGTCGTGGATAACGAAGGTTACATGAACACTGGCATGCAGCGTTCGAGCTGTACGCCTTACGGCGCCTGGACCTCAACGACGCCGGTGGGGCTCGAGTCAAGGGGAAAGACCCAGGATGCCAAGAACATGCCACTATTGATGGTTCAACATCGCTGCGCTTATGTGGCCACGGCCTCAACGGCGTACATGGAGGATCTTTACGAGAAGCTGGACAAAGCCATTGAGGCATCCAAGTCTGGTTTCGCCTATCTTCACGTCTACTCACCCTGCACCACGGGTTGGCGCTTTCCCTCCGAAAAGAACATGGAAGTGGCGCGCATGGCTGTGGAATCCAATTTCGTCATGCTTTGGGAATACACGCCAGCGCAGGGGCTGCACCTCACTCGCTCGGTGGATGACCCCGTTCCGGTGACTGAATACCTGAAAGTCATGGGGCGTTTCCGCCACCTAGCCACGGAGCAGGTGCAACACATCCAGGCCAAAGTTGAGGAGAATCGTGCCTTTGTAGAACAACTAGCCTCCCGGCAACGCGAAAAACCAATCCCTAGCCCCCCTCAAGGAAACGCAGGGCCGCCCCAAGCTTCCTTGACCCCCACGGGGGGCGGGCCGGCGAGCCGACCCTGGGGGCGCTCAGAGGCCCTTCGAGGATAGGGATGATGGCGGCGGCGAGCTTGTTCAGGGCGAGGAAGCTGCATTCGAGGTTCTCCGACCCATCCCGGCGCGAGAATCTTGCTTCCCAGTGTCGTCGTCAACGCGCCCACCTCATGCTTGGCCTTAGACATGGCCGCCTGCGGCGGCCATGTCTAAGGCTCGTAGCACAGCGTTTCGCAAAAAATAATTATTTATTTAATAATTAAATGCAAAAAATGCGCAATTTTTACCCCCTTCAAAAGATCGAAATAATGAGATAAATCGAGATATCTTAACTCATATCAACTAATAATTCATCTATAATACACCGCAAGGAACGCAAGTGAAAGATACTTTGACAGTGGGCTTGTCCGCCACTCGACATATTGAGATTAACACGTCGCGCACCATCGATTTTCTCGGCGAAGAATTGCGCGTCTACAATACTCCGTCGCTCCTGTACGACTTCGAAGTCGTCTGCCGAGAGCTGTTGCTCGAACATCTGGACAGCGGTGAAGACTCTGTCGGCATCGGGGTCAGCATAACCCATAGCGGTGCAACGCTGTGCGGTATGATCGTGGAAATGACTGTTGTCATCGCTAAGGTTGACGGGCGCTTGATTACTTTCGACCTAGTCGCAAAGGACGGCGTCGAAGAGATTAGCCGCGGCAACCACAACCGCTTTGTTGTAGATGTTGAGAAACTGCGCGCCAAAGTGGCGGCCAAGGCGGCCAAGGCGGCCAAGGCCGGAAAGTAAGGCGTCCGCCCTAATAAATAAAGAAAATACTTTTTTCAGCCAACGGACCATGGCTGACGCGGTTGGCAGGCGCGTGGATGTCAACCATCGACCGAAGGTGATCTGCACCTGTGAACTCGCAAATCCGTTCGGCTTGATTTTTAGTGACCATGGGGCCTTAATCGCTGCGCCATCCCAGTAGTGTCCGGTTTATTTGAAGCCGGCAACGCGCCAAGCCAATGCTAACGCGGGTTTCGAGAGATTCATGGGTGTCCCGCGATTTGAATTTCGGATTGCCAGTTTGCGATGCTCCCGGGTTTGCACGACCCGAAGTGATGCATGAACGTGGGCAAGACGCTGTTTGCACAGGTGATGGCCGCCGTCATCTCAGATCCTCATTCCGATGTTCAACATGCCCCAAGATTACCCACTCGGAATTCAAGAGAGGCAGATTTTGTCAGTCTCCGTCTTCGAGAAAACCCAGCTTTCATGCGCCTTGCAGCCCGATCGCTCTGGATCCGAGCTTGCCCCATTCGCTAACCAATTGAATTTGTTCTCGGAATTTAATCGGACACTACTGGGGTGATCTGAGGGTTGATTCGATCGTGTGGCCGGTAGCGCAAGTAGACCCGTAAGACCGTGATGAGATTCCAACCCAACCACGCATAGGACGCGATCGTCAACACTCCGGCGAGTCGCGTCAAATCGGGAAACACCGTTGCCGCCAGCAGGGCGAGCAACGCGAGGCCATGAAGGCGCAACTGCAGGGTGATCTGGCTTTCGGGCAGCAAGGTGCGTGTGTTCAGCTTGGTTGACATGGTGGAATCAAGCTTTTGCAGGCGCATCCAGGTTGCGAAAGGGGCGATCTTGTAAAGCATGCCGCAGAGCGCCGAAGCAAACACGCCCTGAAGAATCAGCGCGCCAAGCCAGAGCGCGGCAGGGGAAGTCTGCGCAGATGGTCCACGCCACGCAAGCAGCGCCCAGGACGCACCAGCCAACAGGATGCAAGCCATCGCCAAGCGGAAGAACTGCTGGGTCGGATCGCGCGCTTTGCGCTGACGTTGCTTCCGAAGCCACAGTGTTGTCAGGGCGTAGGCAGCGGCAGCGAGCACGACGGCGGCAAACTCCAGCGATGTCCACAACCTCGGCGTGTCCCAACCAAGCTGTGCCGAACACAGGGCCAGGAGGACGAACAACAGCGGCGGCACGCTTTGCTGCAGCCGCTTTGGATAAGGGGGCGTCATCTGGAGCATGGGGACGACAAAAAAGGATACGCCCATGAGGAGCATCAGCGCCCAGCCAACCAATCCCCACGCTGCATGCACGCCGGCCAGTTGGGGCACAGAAATGCGGGTTCGCCCCTGGAGGGTTTCCACCAGGATCGCTCCCGACCCCACCGTGGCCGCGAGTCCAACAATGGCCAAGCGCAGCGCAACGATGGTCGGGTTCTTCGCCGGCGTGCGAAACACGGCGAAGCCCACGGCAAGACCGTAGACGCCTAGCGACACCACGAACAGGGAAGCTCCGACTTCGAGCAGAACAGGATTGCTGTTGAAGAACCCGGCTGCAAGCACGATTGCAGCAAGGCTTGAGATCGGGTGGACGACGTGGGCGATCCAGTTTGGACGCCAAATATTGCCGCCTGTCGCAACAGGGATGAATTGCAGCAAAGCCCCGCACATGATCTGCAGCATCACGCCAACAGTCATCAGATGGGCGATGGCCAGCGTCGGCGGCGCCCACCGCACGATGAGCGCATCGGGCCCCACCCAGAGCAGCACAAATCCAGCGAGCATGCCGAAAACGGGGGCCGTGAGGAAAAAGCGCATCGGAACAGAAATCGGTGGCGCTTGCTCAAACGACATCATGTGCATCGTGCAACTCGCATGTCGGGTGGATTTTTGCGGTCAGGACGCCGCCTGGATCACATGCCGCAAGCGCTCGACAATCTCGCTAGACCTTGCTGACAGGGATGTGTCGCACATCGGATAAAGGATGTTTTCTTCCTTCAAATTGTGTTGCTGCATCAGGATGACGAAGGTTTCAGCTTGACCGCCAAAATCCTCGGAGCTTCGGCGGTCAATGGCGTCAACCATCGCAGAAAGCAGTTGAAGGATTTGCGCGTGCTCCAAGCGCATGACTTGGGTTGGTCCGTCGGCGGTTCCGGTGAACGCTTCAAAGGCCGGGAAAAGGATCGATTCTTCGGCACGAATATGCGACTCGAGGTCCCGAGACAAATCCGCGTGCAGACGGGCGGCTTCGTCCCAGTTTTCGTCCAACGCCGCACTCTCCACTGCAACCAGGAGATGGTCGCAATGCTTGTGGTGTTCGGACAGGAGTTGGGTGACACTTTGCATGATCGATCTCCTACGGGGGTTGCACTTGAATCCTGCCTCGTTCGGCCAGGCAGCCTCAAATCGATTTCAGTTGGCAAAGGCAGCGATGCCGGTAATGGCTCGCCCCAAGATCAGCGCATGAATATCGTGAGTGCCTTCATAGGTATTCACTGCTTCCAGATTGACCATGTGGCGAATGACCCCGAACTCGTCGGAAATGCCATTGCCGCCCAGCATGTCCCTGGCCATTCGGGCGATATCCAGGGCTTTGCCACAGGAATTGCGTTTCACGATGGAGGCCAACTCAACCGGTGCTTTGCCGGCATCCTTCAGGCGGCCGAGTCGTAAACAGGCCTGCAGACCCAGTGCGATCTCGGTGAGCATGTCGGCAAGTTTTTTCTGAATCAACTGATTCGCCGCGAGTGGACGCCCAAACTGGTGACGATCGAGCACATACTGGCGCGCCGCGTGAAAGCAAAACTCAGCGGCTCCCAGGGCACCCCAGGCAATGCCAAAGCGGGCCGAATTCAAGCAGGTGAACGGCCCTTTGAGTCCTCGCACACCCGGCAGCAGTTGCTCCTCGGGGACAAAGACCTCGTCCACCACAATTTCACCGGTGATCGATGTTCGAAGACTCACCTTGCCATGAATGGCCGGTGCCGACAGGCCCTTGGCTCCCTTTTCCAGAACAAACCCACGGATCTCACCGTCGTCCGTCTTGGCCCAAACGACAAAGACATCGGCAATAGGCGAATTGGTAATCCACGTCTTCGACCCCGACAGCACGTAGCCACCGTCGACTTTTCGAGCGCGCGTTGCCATCGAGCCGGGGTCGGAGCCATGGTTCGGTTCGGTCAGCCCGAAACATCCGACCCATTCCCCAGTCGCTAGTTTGGGCAGGTATTTGGTTTTCTGCTCCTCGGACCCGAATTCATAAATGGGCACCATCACCAAGGATGACTGCACACTCATCATGGAACGGTATCCAGAGTCAACGCGCTCGACTTCTCGCGCGATCAGCCCGTAAGCAACGGCGTTCAAGCCGGCTCCGCCATATTGTTCCGGAATGGTGGGGCCCAGAAGCCCCAATGCGCCCATTTCGTTGAAAATGTCGCGGTCGGTCGTTTCGTTGCGAAATGCGTTTTGCACACGAGGCACGAGCCGATCTTGGGCGAAATTGAAGGCGCTCTCGCGCACCATGCGCTCATCCTCACTGAGCTGCGCGTCCAAGTCAAAAGGATCTTCCCAATTGAACGTCACTCGCTGATTGCTGCTCATCGCCCGTCTCCCGAAGAAAATTGTCTATAAATTGTGTTGGGGCCCGGGCATAAAGGGCCCGGGCTCCGGTAGGGTTGTGTTGGCTACTACTCGGCACCGATGCGGCGCTTGAATTCCGACAGAGGGAGTACATCGGGTTCCGCACAACGGCGGCGATCCGCCTCAGGCGCTGTTAGGGGCACGCACGGCACCATGGAACGGCGAGAATCCAGGCACAGTCGCTGGTATGTGGCGGTGGCCTCCAGCTTCCATGCCTGCTCCTCGGACGAAAGCAGGCGAATCACCTTGGCTGGCACTCCCATGGCCAAGCTTCGCGGAGGAATCTCGCTATTTGCAGGAACGAACGCCGAAGCCCCAATGATCGCCGACTCGCCGACCACGGCGAAATCCATCACGACAGCATTCATCCCGACCAGGACGTTGCGTCGCAAGGTGCAGGCATGGATGATCGCGCCGTGACCAATATGCCCTTGCTCCTCGATCACCGTGTCGGTGCGCGGGAAACCGTGAACCACAACAGTATCCTGGATGTTGGCCCCCCCACCCACGATGATTCTGCCCAGATCTCCGCGCAGCGAAGCACAAGGGGCCACGTAGACACCGGGCCCGATGATGACGTCTCCGATGATCACCGCGCTCGGGTGCACGAAAGCTGTGGGATCGATCGCCGGAATGACACCGTCGTAGGAATAAATGTGCGCCATCGCGTCCTCCTAGTGGATGGTCATGCCGCCATCCGCTGCGAGGATTTGCCCCGTAACGTAAGCCGATGCATCGGACGCAAAAAATACAAACACCGGGGCGATCTCCTCAGGTTCAGCCCAACGGCCCAACGGAATGCGTTCCAGGTATTTCTCCTTAAATCGTTCGTCGGTTCGGATCGTTTGCGTCATGGGCGTGGCTGCTCCCGGGGCAATGGCGTTGGCGGTGATGTTGTACCGCGCAAGCTCCTTGGCCGTGCTCTTGGTCATTCCAAGAATGCCCGCTTTGGCAGCGCTGTAGTTGATCTGACCAATGGTCCCGAGGACCCCGGCGGCAGACGTGACATAGATGATTCGCCCGTAGCAGCGCGCCATCATTCCGTCCACCACCGCCTGCAGGCAGTTGAAACTGCCTGTGAGGTGCACCGCAAGCACTTGGTTCCATTGCTCCACAGTCATCTTGTGCAGCATGGCCGTGCGCGTGATACCGGCATTGTTCACCAGGATATCGACGCGCCCCCACGCGGCCGTGACTCGATCCACCATCGCTTGGACCTGCTCACGCTCGGCCACGTCACAGGGCACAGCCATGGCCTGCCCTGCTGCGGCCTGAATGTCATGCACCACGCAGTTGGCGGCGTCGAAGTTCATGTCGATGACCGCCACGCGAGCACCTTCTCTAGCATAAGCTTTGGCCACGCTCGCACCGATGCCCTGCCCCGCACCGGTGACGATGGCTACGCGATCCTTGAGTTGCATGGGCTTAGTCCTTCGGTTTGGCCAGGACCTGTTCGGCAAACTTGTCGTCGAACAACGCCCCTTGGGCGACCAACTGACGGTACTTGATGAAGTCGATCTGGTCCTGCCCGGTCGCCTTCTTGGCATCGAAGGCATTAAAGCCAAGCCAGGCTTCGTGGTTCATATTGGCAGCCAGCCAATGACGGTTGGGGAGCTTGAACTGATCCCAGAAGAACTTTTTCTTGCCGCGAATCCCATCGATCGACTTCATCAGGCAATGGGGGAACAGGTTGGTGAACTTCCAGAGCAAATCCTGAACCGCCGCGTCGAGTCTGCTGAAATCCGTCGTGCATTGCGCCATTAGATCCTTGGCGGCCTTGACTTGGTCCGCAGCGACCGGTTCTCCATACACAAGCTCGCCGTCGTCCACATAGGCATCGGTACGCACCAGGGGATTTCTCACCCACTGGCCATCGCGCTTGAGCACCGGCACAACCTTGGTCACGAGATTCTTCGCTTTCATTTTGTAAGCGCTCCAGGTCTCGCATGAGATGCAGTTGTACATCGCATCTTCCATGTTCAGCATCCACGGCAAGAAATCTGTCGAACCCCCATCGGGCGCACTGCCGTGCCGAGGGCCCGCTTGGCCAAACACGGCAAGATCGGACGTCACGGTCAGGTCTGTGGCCATTCCGATTTCCTGACCGCCGGCCACACGCATGCCATTAACGCGGCAAATCGTCGGCTTCTTGCAGTTGAGAATGCCATCCACCATGGCATTGAAAAGATCCATGTACTCGCCGTACTCGTTCGGCCGCTTGGAGTAGTAGGCGGAGTACTCAGCCGTGTTGCCTCCCGTGCAGAAGGCCTTTTCACCGATCCCTGTGAAGACGACGGCCACCACGCTGCGATCGCTGGATGCGCGCTGGAACCCAGCGATGACGGCCTTGACCATTTCGGTCGTGTAGGAGTTGTACTGGCTCGGGTTGTTGAGGATGATCCAGGATGCAAACAGCTTGTCCACCGGCTTGCCATGCGGGTCGATCACCGGGCGCTTCTCGTAGATGACGGACGGCGCCTGCTCACCGTAATGTTCATCGCCAAACAGCGCGTGATCCTTGAGTTTGTCGTCGCGACGCAGCCATTCGAGTGCCATGAGATATCTCCTGAAGTTGCTAAACGTGGTTTTAGAAATCGGGGGTCAGAATGACGCGCCGCTTGAGCAGGCCGTGGTGAGCCTCGTCGAACACCTGCTCGATCTGGCTCATCGGCCTGGTCTCGACAAAGGGTGCGAGCTGAATGCGCCCGTCGAGGCACATCTCGAGTACGGCCCGATACTTGTCGGGCGTGCAGCCCCAGGTGCCGATGATTTCGGCATCGAATGCCATCAGCTTGGACAGCATGTAACTGGTCTCGTCGGTGCCGTAGCCGACGATGACCAGGGTACCGACGAAGGACAACAGCGACAGTGCGGTCTCCTGTCCTGGCTTGCTGCCCGTGCATTCGAAGATCTTCCAGCCGGTGTTGGACGGCAGGCCCTTTGCCTTGCAAAAGCCCTTGAAGACCGCCTTCAGGGCCTTGGCGTCCAGGCCCTTCGGGTCGATCGTGAAGTCGGCGCCATAGTTCTCCATCAGCTTGAGCTTGTCGCCGTTGATGTCGATGCCGACCACGGCCGCCGCGCCCATGCCCTTGGCCACCTGCACCATGAAGCTGCCCACGCCGCCGGCGGCGCCGATGACGATGACCCGGTCGCCCGGGGCGAGCCCTGCGCGCACTGCGGCCTGATACGGAGTCGTGACGGCATCGGCGATCACCGCGAGATGCTCGACCGGGATGTCCCCGCGCTCACCGACCACGCACAGGAACTTGGACTGGCAGACGATGTGGCTGGAAAACCCTCCATAGATTCCCATCGAGTTGCCCGGCATTTTTTGCGCCAGGCAGCGGTTGCCACGCCCGGCCAGGCACAGCTCGCATGTGCCGCACGGAATGACTGCAGGCACGATCACTTCCCTGCCGATCAGCGAGGCCTCGCCGCCGACCACCACGCCGCTGATCTCATGCCCGAGGGACAGCGGCGGAGGCTGCACGGTCGGCACGCCCATGTAGAAATACGACAGGTCGGTGTGGCACACGCCGCAGCCCTTGATCTGCACCACCACGTCGCCCGCAAGGAGCGCCGGCATGGGAACCCGGGTCTGCTTGAGCTTTCCCGGCTCGGACATCTGCCATGTATCGATGAACTCTGGAATCATGCTGTGCTCCTGTGTTGACTTTGGCTATTGGTTGCGCCAGACGGGTTTGCGCTTTTCGAGAAAGGCCGCGAGTCCCTCCTGCGCGTCGCTGGTGCTCATCAGCTCTTCGAGATAGACGGTCTCGGCGGCGTCGAGGGCCACTGCGAAGGGTTTGTCAGCGGCCACGCGTATCGCACGGCGCGCGCTGAGCAGAGCCGTGCGGCTCAGCGCCAGATAGGGCTCGACGAAGGCCGCCAGATCGGTCTCGAAGCTCTCCTTGGGGAACACCCGGTTGAGCAGGCCGATGCGCAGAGCCTCGTCGGCCAGGATGGTGTCGCCGCCCAGCAGGATCTCCATGGCACGTGCAGGGGGGATCAGGCGCGGCAGGAGGACTGCGGCAACCGGGGGAAACACCCCGAGCTTGATTTCCGGTTGGCCGAATTTCGAGCCCGCCGCTGCCACGATCATGTCGCAGCCGAGCGCGAGTTCCATGCCTCCTCCAAGCGCAGCTCCATTGACGGCAGCCAGCGTCGGCATCGGCATCTCCTGCAACAGGCGAAAGATGCCGTGAAAGACGTCGATCATGCGATCGACCTTGTCAGGGGTGTGGTCCGCCACTTCGACTCCGGCGGAGAACGCCTTGTTTCCGGCCCCCGTCACAACCAGCAGCTTGGCGTCCGTGGCGGCTTGGCAGCGCTCGAGTGCGACGCAGATCTCCTCCATGGTCGGGATGTCGAGCACGTTGTAGGGCGGCCGGTCGATGGTGATCGTGGCCAGGCCCCGGACGACCTCGTAGCGTATGAACTGGAATTGTGCGTCTGTCATGGTGTCCCCTTTGAGTTTGTCCTGTGCAACGCGCCTGAGCTGTTTCAACGGCAGGCAGAACTGGCTGCCCGCATCACAATCCGCGCAGCGCAGCTGGCCGCTTGCCTCGATCTGCCAGACATCGGCGCCGCAGTTCAGGCACCTGCACGTTTCGCCCGGCTTGGGCGTCGGATGGCATCCTGGCTTCATGCCGCCGCCTAGAACAGGTCGTCCATTTCATCGTCCCCGCCGCCCGGCATCTTTCCGTACTGCTGCAGGTAGGCCTGGATCATCTGGCTCTCGCGCGAGGTGAACATGGCGGACTCTTCGACGATGAAATAGGCGGCGCTAGCCCCGCGCGCGAGCTGGCTCAGCAACCCTTCGCGCAGGTTCTCCACGCCCTTGATGCACAGCACGTTCTTGTCCGTGTCCAGCAGTTGAAAGACCCCGGGCTCGGTGCTCACCGCCTGCACCACCGCCTCGGAGAACTCCAGCCAGGACTCGGGCGGGAGCACGGCGTCGGCGATGAGTGGCGCCAGATTGCATTTGAGGCAGCGCGAAGCTTCGGCGCGTGCGCTCGCTTCGTCAAAACCCGCCTCGACTTCGTCCCAGCCCGTGCGCGCTTGCGGCTCGAGCATGATGGGATGGAATTTCCGGCGCTGGTTGAAGCCTGGGTCGCGGCCGATGTGCGGCGAAGTTTCCCAGCCATCCCGCAACAAGCGCTCGGAGATGTCGCCGTCCCCACCGAGCAGGATGTCCATCGCCTGCGCTGCCACGCGGCCCTGGGCCACCGACTCGATCAGGGTGGACGGACCCAGCACGCAGTCGCCGCCGGCGAACACGCGCGGCCGGCTGGTCAGCATGGAGTCGGCGCGCACCGTGATGCGGCCCTTGTCGTCGGTGACGACGCCGAATCCGCCAAATCGCTTGGGATGCTGGCCGATCGCAGCGACCACCAGGTCAACGCTCTCCTCGACCTCGGCCCCAGTAGCTATCGGACGGCGCCGCCCGGAAGCGTCGGCCTCGCCCAGTGTCATCTGGGCATAGGCGATGTTCAGGCGGCTCTTGCCAGTTCCGGCTTCGATGCGTTTGGGGGCCAGCAGGTAGCGCATGTTCACACCTTCGTCGACACAGCCCTCAAACTCCTCGGAGCGCGCCGGCATTTCCTCGCGACTGCGCCGATAGACCATGTCAACCGCAGCGCCGTAGCGGCGCGAGGTGCGCGCGCTGTCGGTAGCGACGTTGCCGCCGCCGATCACGGCCACGCGCGCGCCGGTCTGGATGGAGTCGGGCTGGTTGACCAGGCCCATGGTGGCGGCGCGCAGATAGCTGACACTGTCGACCACCCCAGGCAGGTCGTCGCCCGGAATTCCAAGCTTGTCGCCACCCTGGCAACCGATGCCGACAAAGACCGCGTCGAAGCCTTCGGCGAACAGGCAGTCGAGCTCGTCGATCTGCCTGCCATGGCGAAACTCGACGCCGAGGCGCTCGACTTCGGCGACTTCGCCGTCGATGACCTGGGTGGGCACACGATAGGAGGGAATGCCATAGCGCGCCATGCCGCCTGCAGCGCGCTCGCCCTCGAACACCGTGACGCCGTGGCCCTGCTTGGCCAGATAGAACGCCACCGTCAGGCCTGCCGGGCCGGCGCCGACCACGGCAGCGCGCTTGCCGCTAGGCGGCAGCTGCTTGGCGTACTGGCGCCAGATTCCGGTGTCGTTGTCGGAAGCGATGCGCTTGAGTCCGCGTATCGACAGGGGGTCGTCGAGCTGGCCGCGCCGGCAGGCCGACTCGCACATGGCAAAGCAGGCGCGGCCGAGGATACCCGGGAAGGGCAGCTTTTCGCGCACCACGGCGGTGGCCTCGCCGAATTTCCCTTCGGCCGCCAGTTGCACGTAGCGCGGCACGTCGATGCCGGCCGGACAGGCGCTCTTGCACGGCACCATCGATTCCTCGCGTCGCGCCGGGTCGAGGGTGCGGTCGATCAGGGCGCCGGTCGGGCAAACGGTCACGCAGGCCTGGCAGAAGCTGCAGCCGGACTCGATCAGGGTCGGCGCGATCGTGCCCACATAATGGCGCAGACCCAGGGGCGTCTGCACCTCCTTGACCTCCAGACAGCCCACGCCGCGCACCACGTTGCAGGCGACCAGGCAACGGCGGCAGTCGATGCACAGGTTGTAGTCGCGGTCGAAAAAAGGCTCGTCCTTGATGACGGGCAGGGCCGCCGGCTTGTACGGCGGGGTCGAGTTCGGGATGCCGATGTAGTCCGCCACCCGGCGCAGCTCGCAGCTCGCAAAAATCGTGCAGCAGCGCGTCTCGGGCGGGTTTCCATACGAGCATTGCGAGCGCGAACACCCATCCCTTTGCGGACAGGTCAGGCAGACATGGGGATGGATGCCGAGGATCTTGGCCAGATTCGCCTGGCGTGCTGCCGCAATCTCCTTGCCCTGGCTGACCACGACCATGCCAGCCGCCACCGGCAGGGAACAAGCATTACGCTGACCCGGCTGGCCTTCGATTTCGACCAGGCAGAGATTGCAGCCGCTGCCCGGCCCGGGTTCGCCCCTGCAGCTACGTTGCGCCGCTGGCGGCAGATCGGGGTGCGCGCACAGCGCCGGGATGTAGATCCCGGCCGCGGTCGCCGCGTTCAGCACCGTGGCGCCGACAGGCGCTTGCACGCGCTGGCCGTCGATGGTCAGTGCGATGGTCTCGCCAAAGTCCTCCACCCCCGCCGTGAGACTCTGCTTCCACCACCTGATTTCAGATGTGACTACGGCATCCATCACGGCGTCCCCCGACTGCCCATGGAATTCGACCCGGCTCTTGTGTAGGCCTCGAAATAAGCGCCGCGGCAACGTCCGCGTCTCACCGCATCGATCAGACCCGCCATATCGCGCACCGGGTCGTCGAACTCGGTGGCGCAGCGCCCCACCGCGCTGACCTTGTGGCAATCGCTGCCGCCCAGGGTTGGCAGCTTCATCCGCACGGCAGTCTGGATGGCGCGGTCGTTGTCGCCGTCCACATTGCCGCCGTTATGCGTCTCGACACCGGCGAGACCCTGCAGATCGAACATGGCGTCGAGCATGCCGCCCAGCCCCGTCGCGCGGTAGGGATGGGCCGGCACGCAGATTCCACCCAGGCCGTTGATGCGGGCGATGACGTCGAGCAACGGGAGGTAGTTGTCCTGACCCCAGGTATTCCAGCAATCGTCCTGCACACCGTAGGCGAGCAAATGCCCATGGTCGGTCGAGATCTCCACGCCGCGCAGCAGCAGAAAACCTTCGTCACGGGCGATCGCCTCGACCGGTTCCGACGCCATATACGAGTAATGTTCGGTGATGCAGACGCCGTCGAGGCCGAGCGTCTTGGCGCGCCGGATCAGGTCCAGCGGTTCGAGCCAGTTGTCATACGAATGCTTTGTATGACAGTGCATGTCGATCCACATGATGCGCAGTCCGGCAGTGCGCTTCAGGGCAGCACGCACTCGAGGTTGACGCGCTTCGACGGCACGAATTTCTGCCGCGCGAAGAACTTCTCGAGGGCAAAGTCGTCCCAATTGACCAGGGTATAGACTTTCTTCACCCCTGCGGCCTTCATGTTCATCATGAACTGGTCGAGCATTTCGCTGGCCACGCCAAACTTCTGAAACTGGGGATGGACGCCGATGGTGTCGATGGTCGCGGTCGAATCGACGATGCCGAATTCGCCGAAAAACAGATAGCCCATGACGAACCCGACCACCTTGCCTTCGACCTCGCAGACGATCGAGCAGTTGATACCGGTTTGCCGGTTCAGGATGGCCGAGATCTTGCGCGCGTAGTAGTCGTGCCTGGACTGCTTGGTCGCGATTTCGTCGATGGCCACGATGGCGTCGAGATCCTCCATCTTCAGGACCCGCAAAACACGCCTTTCGTTCAACATGTTGTTCTCCTTGGGTTCCGACATTCACGGTGTCTGATTTCGTTTCAGCTCAGGTCGGCTCGAGGCCCGGACCTGCGCTGCGCCCCTGGCGGACATAGACCGAGCCCCAGGCCTGACTCGCACTGGCGGCGTCGTAACAGACCGTGCAGGACGACTCGGCGTCGGTGCTCCCTGCGCGGCTGGTGGCGAAGCGCTCCACATGCACCTCGAAGCCCATCGCCCGGTAGTTCTCGACCACTTCGGAAAGCCTCGGCTCGCCGATCGTGGTGCGCAGGATCCAGCCATCCTGCGTGAGCTTGAAGGCAGGGTCGTCGGCATGGGCCGACGACCCTGCCGAACAGGACTCCCCGGATCCGCATGACGCAGCGGACTGGCATCCCCCCCCGACCGCAGACGGCGCACAGGTGGACTGCGCCGGCCCGGCCGGCACGACAGGAATTCTGAATTCGCTTTTGCGCATCTCCATCTCCCTCACCACGAATGCTTGATCGCGCCTGGCGAGCAAGCCTGCATACAGGGAAGGCTGACGTGACCGCCGCTGGGCTTGCATTCGGCGCAGTCGTAGGCCAGGGTGCGGCAGTTCGGCTGCTTGACCCTGGCGACCTCGTCGTCGTAGTCGTCGGTGATCATTTCGAACATCTGCTTGGGACATGCGGTGAGACAGGCGCGACCTGCAGAGCAGTCGATGCAGCGGTCGGTGTCGATGCTGATGTAGTACTCACCTGAGCCGTCCTTGTAGCCGTAGTTGGCGATCATGTTTCCCCCTCGGTCGAGCCCCGGGCAGGCGGCATTCGGCCGTCTGCCCCAGTGTGGTCACGCTGCCTTGGCAGCCATCTGTTTTTGCATCAAGGTGTAGCCAAACAGGGCAGCCCCGAGTGCGCCAGCGATCTGGCTGTCGATCTTGGTGTCGAGCGCCTTGATGCCGAGAAGTTTTTCGATGCGCTTGACGACCCCGGGATTCTTGGCAATCCCCCCCGTGATGAAAAAGCCTTCCTCGACGCCAATGCGCTGCAGCAGCGAAACGACGCGCTCGGCCATGGCCTGGCAGTAGGCGGCGATCACCTTGTTCTTCGTGTAGCCGGCCTTGAGCAGGGCGAGGGCCTCGGACTTGGCGAACACGACGCACACCGACGACACGGCCTCGGGCTCGACGTCGACCTCGAAGGAACGCGGCCCGAGTTCGGCGATCGGAATCTGCATCAGGTCGGAGATCACTTCCATGCCGCGCCCGGTGCCGGCCGCGCATTTGTCATTCATCAGGAAGTTGGTGACCTTGCCTTTTTCATCGCAGTGAATCGCCTTGCAGTCCTGGCCGCCCATGTCGAGGATGGTGCGAACGCCGTTGCCGCCCATGTAGTTGGCGCCGCGTGCATGACAGGCGATCTCGGTGATCGCCTTGTGCGAGAACGGCACGTTGACCCGGCCGTAGCCGGTCCCGACCACATAGTGGATGTCCTCGAGCTTCATGCCACATTTGTCCATCACGCCCTGCAGGGCGTTCTTGGCCGAGTCGGGCGAGTTGTTGCCGGTGCGCATGCTGTTGTAGCCGTACAGTTCCCCGTCGGTCACCAGCACGGCCTGCGAGGACACCGAACCCACGTCGATGCCGCAGGTGAGAATTTTGGCGCTCTTCCAGTCCTTCGTCTCGTCGATCCAGACGTTTTCCTGCCAGCGCCAGAATTCCTTTTTCTCGGGGGCCGTTTCGGCCACCACTTCGCTCTGCGTTGAGCTCATTTCTCACTCCTGTGTCTTGGTGGATCAGTGCTGGCGCTCGGCGGCGATCAGGGCGCAGCCCAGAGCGCTGATGTACTCGGGCATGGCTGGCAGGGAAATCTGCTCGACTCCCATCGCGTTCTTCAGCGACTGAACAAAGCCGGCGTTATGCACCATGCCGCCGATGAGGACGACTTCGCCCTCGATGCCAACCCGACGCACCATGGCGCAGACGCGGCTGGCCACTGCGTCGAGCACGGCCTTGGCGATGTCGTTCTTGGGGGTCGCCGAGTGAATCAGCGAAACCACTTCGGACTCGGCGAACACCGTGCACTGTGCGTTCATTGGAATCGTCTTGTCCGACAGCAGGCTGGCCTCGCCGAACTCCTTGAGGCTCATCTGCAAGGCGCGCGACATGGCCTCGGCAAAGGACCCCGCACCGGCGGCGCATTTCTCGTTTCCGGCAAAGTCGACCGCGCGTCCCTCGGCATCGGTCTTCATGCCCCGCCCCTCTTCTGCGCCGACGTCGACCACGGTGCGCGCCGATGGGTACATATAGGTCGCGCCCTTGGCGCCAGCCGTCATCTCGGTGAGGCCTTCCGTGGCGAAGGCGACCTGCTTGCGCCCGGCCCCGGTGACGAACACGGCCGAGATCTGGTCGCGGGTCAGGCCAGCAGCGGCGAGAACATCGTCATACACCTTCTCGGCCGCCTGGTCCGGGTCGAGGTCGCCCGGCATCATGATGTGCGTTTTCTTCACCGCGTACTTGAGCTGCGGCGCGCCATCGACCTCGATTTCCTCGAGCAGCAGCACTTTCACGCTGCGCGAACCCATATCGATTCCTGCAGTAATCATGTCTGTCTCCGGTTCCTCGTCAGGCTGGCTGGCGGCGAAGGCCAAGCTGTTCCATGAATGCATCGACGCGCGCCTGGGTTCTCACCTCGTCGAACTCGCGCTCGTCGCCCATATTTCCCTCGAAGGTCATGATGGGCACTCCCGCCTTGGAGATGCCCATGCGGTTTTCCATGATCCCGAGCGAGAGTCCTTCGCAGCCGCGGTTCAGGTGCAACATGACTCCGTCGACCTGCCATTCCTTGATGATGCGCAGCATCATTGCGGTCTTCAGACTCGGATCGAAGAAATGCTGCCACTGCGGCTTCGAGAGATTCCAGTCCGCATAAAGGCGCAGCGCCGTGTCGCGATCCTTGATGTCGACCCCCTTGTCCCAGGGCAGGATGCGCCCGCCCCAACTGCCGTCGAGCTTGTCCTCCCAGATGCCTTCGAGGGCAAAGGTGTAGAGCGAACCGACCGACACCGCGCCAAACGTTTCCAGGTAACGGAAGATCTTCAGGAAGGACCAGGGCGGCTGGGTATCGGACATCATGCGCACGGTCTCGTTCGGCACCGCGGCGATGCCGCGCGCCACGCGGTCCTTCACTTCCTCGTACAGCTCGTCATAGAAGTCTGCACACCACTGCGATGACTTGGACAGGGTTGCCAGCACGTAGAGCGAGTACATGGTCTTTTCGTCCAGCGGAGCCGGCTTGGCCTTGTTGAGCGCACAGATGTCGGCCCAGCGGCTTGTCGAACGCATCTCGTTCTTCACCGCATTGATGAACAGTTCGTCGTCAAACTTGCGGCCGGTGGACTTCTCGAGGAACTCAATACCGTCGTGCAGCTGATTGGTCACGTAGTCGAGGCGCTGTTCGTTCATGTCCTTGTAGGGACCGACGCCGACGTCGACATAGAACTGGGGAACCTTCTCCTCCTTGGCGACATGCTGGTACCACTTCGAGTGCGAACAACAGATCTGTGTCTGAAAAATGAAGTCGGGCTTGGGAAACTCGCCACCGAACAGGTATTTATTCAGATGCATGCCGCCCCAGTAGATCCTCATATACGAGCACAGGTCACGCGCGAAGCCGTAGGCCTCGGCAGCATCCATGCATTCCTTGGCGAACTTGCGGTCATGCGCGACCGATGCCGCATAGGGTTCGCCGGTCAGCGAATAGACGTCCTTGCCGAGGCCCGCCGGCAGCGCATCCAGCGCCCAGGCCGAACCCGACCAGCGCAGGCCGCCTTTTTCCTTGGCCCTCGCATAATTCATGTAGTAGTTCTCGCGCAACTCCTTGGCCTTGGCCCAGAGCTTCAGCGGTTCTGTCGGATATTTCCCGTGCATTGCCAGTCTCCCGTCTGTTCAGAACATCTCTTCTTCGCTCATCGTCTCGAGGAATGCCTCGACCCGAATGCGGAAGGGGCCAATCGGATTCGTGATATCGAACTCGAGGAACAGCGTCGGAATGCCGTTCGCTTCGAGGTGCCGCTTCAGGTCGGGGTAGTCGCCCTCATGCGGGTCGCAGAATTTTTGCTGCAGAAAGATCGCCGCGCGCACGTTGAATTCCCTGGCCAGGCCGAGCACATGGTCGAAACGCGTGTGGCTCGGGTAGTCCTTGGTCGGACAGGCGGGGCGGTCGCAATAGCGGTCGGCGATCGCCTTGATGACGTCCGCGTCGGGCTTGGACTCGTTCCAGAAATAGCGCGTTCCCGAACATTGGTCGTCGATGACGATGGTCGAGCCCACCGACTCGACCATGGCCATGAAGGCGATGTCGTCGTTCTCTGAGCCGATGGTCATGAACCTGACGCCTTCCGGGCGGTTCAACTGCCTCGATGGCAGGGCTGCTAGAACCTTCTTCAACTGCTCGTTGTGCTCGCGCTTGTCGACGAACTGGGCGGTGAGCGAGGCGTAGATCGCTTCGACCCCGGTGACCTGCGGGTCCTTCGCCTTGCGGTACTCGAACAGCTCCCGCAGCAGACGGCGGTTCTCATCGACCACGGTCAGCGCGTCCCCGAGCATGGCGTCCGTCAACTCCCGGCCGGTCAGCGCCTGCAAGAAGACGCGGAACGATTGCAACTCGGCGTGGTGCATCTGGCGCGCGTGCGGCGACTGCACTTCGTTCGGCATGGGAACGTAGTAGTCCCACTGCACGCTCGGGACATTGCTGCGCCAGGAACTGAAAGTCTGGCGGTACTGGATACAGGACTGGGTCAGGGTGACGCCGTCGCAGTAGTCGAAACGCCCCAGCAGCCCCTGTGCCAGCGAATCGCGGCAGAAGGGACAGAACATGCCGAAGATATGCGGCTCGGTCACGTTTTGCGGCTCGTGCGCACCCAGCACGCGCACCGGCAGCATGCCGGCCGCGATCAGCAGTTCTTCTGCCGTGTAAGTGCACATTGTCGCCACCACTTGACCACCTGTGCGCGCTTTCCAGTCGCGCGCATAGTCGTGGCGCTTGTCGTACCAGCCTTTGAACTGATCAAACAATCCGTCGCTCATTGGGAATCCTCTTTGTCCGATGATTTCACCGCGGTCCACCCACCAAGTAAAGATGCGTTATCTTGCTTTTTCTCGGAATGTCAATGCAATGAAATGCAGTTTATGCTCGCCTGGAATGTATGCATTTGCTCTAGATCAACAAATCGCACTCTGGGCCAACTTGGCGCGAAACATAAAGAAACATGATTTCTTGGTAAGCGCCAGTGAATGCCAGAATCTCCAGAGCATAGGCATTAAATTGCTTCTTTTGGGGTCGACGGCGCAAGGTTGAAGCGGCGTTGAACCAGCTTGCCCAAAGCCGTGCTTGGGCGCGAGCCATGACCGAGCCCGTGGCGCCGACATGCCTCTGTTGACGAGCCCAGCGACTGGCAGCCCGAGAGTGGGCTTGGCGCGACTGGCAATGTCCGCGAGGCCGCGCGGCTACAGCTTTCAGCCGCGCGGCGCGGCGATGAACGCAGTGGCTGCAGCCAGCACCACCTCAGCCTGGTCGCGGTGCGGGGAATGCCCGCAGTCGGGGATTTCGAGCAGCCGTGCCTGCGGCAGGCGCCGGGCGATGCCGTGGATTTGCTCTAGGGTGCCGTATTCGTCGTCCAGGCCCTGCATGGCGAGCAGGGGGCAACGGATCTGGGGCACCTCGTCTTCGATCGACCAGTTGCGGAACCGCGGATCGAGCCAGATGCGGTTCCAGCCCCAAAACGCCGAATCGGGGTCGGCATGGTAGCGGGCCAGGCGCCGGCGCAGGTCAGTTTCCAGGTAGGCCAGGCGTGCCTGCTCGATGCTGTCGACCGAAAGCTGTTCGACCATGATGTGGGGTGCGAGGACGATGGCGCCTGCCACCTGGTCAGGAAAATGCGCGGCATAGAGTAGGGCAATCGAGCCGCCGTCGCTGTGGCCGAACAGCCAGGGGCGGTCCCGTTTCGGGTCGACGCCCAGGGCCGCGAGCAGTGCGGGAAGCACTTCGTAGGCTTGGCGGTGCATGAAATCAGGCAGCCATGTCTCACCGTCGTGTCGTGGCGTGGAGGCGCCGTAGCCCGGGCGCGAATAGACCAAGCCGCGGCAGCCGGCCGCCTCGCACAGGCGCTGCGGAAAGTCCTTCCACATTGACAGCGAGCCCAGTCCCTCGTGCAGGAAGATCAGCAGCGGGGCCACCGCCGCGCCCGCGATCCATTGATATTCGACCTCGATGCACCGCCCCCTCCAGTCGATGTCGGCGAACTGCGCGGCGCTGGGCTGGGCCTTGAGCTTGGCTTGCATGGGCATACGGGGTGGAGATCGAACGATCACTGCGCGGCGGACTCGCGCTGGCGCAGCTTGAAGCGCTGGATCTTGCCGGTCGCGGTTTTCGGCAGGTTGTCGACGAATTCGATCAGGCGCGGGTATTTGTAAGGGGCCAGGCGGTCCTTGACGAAGGCCTTGAGCGCGGCCTCGGTGACCCGCTCGCCACCTTTGAGGACGACGAAGGCCTTGGTCTTAGTCAACCCTTCGCTGTCGGTGACGCCCACGACCGCCGCTTCGAGCACCCCCGGGTGTTGCATCAGGGTGGCCTCGACCTCGAACGGGGAAACGTAGATGCCGCTGACCTTGAGCATGTCGTCGCTGCGCCCGGCGTAGGTATAGGTTCCGTCCGCATTGTGAATGTATTTGTCACCGCTCTTGATCCACTCGCCCTGGAAGGTTTCAGCCGACTTGGCACGGTTGCCCCAATACATGAGCGCACTGGAAGGGCCGTGGATGTAGAGATCACCGGGCTCGCCATCGGCCACCGCGCCGCCGCCGTCGCCGCGCAACGCGATGTCATAGCCCGGCACCGGCCAGCCGGTGGTGCCATAGCGGATCGCCCCGGGCCGGTTCGACAAGAAGATGTGCAACATCTCGGTCGAGCCGATCCCGTCGACGATGTCGATGCCGAATTGACGTTTGAAGCGCTCGCCAATCTCAGCCGGCAACGCCTCGCCCGCGCTCGACGCCATGCGCAGCGCGACGTCCTTGGGGCCCGGCAATTGGGCATATGCGAGCATGCCCGCGTATCCCGTCGGTGCGCCGAAGAAGACGGTCGGACGGATCGCGCCGACGCCGCCCACCCAGCGCCTGAAGGTCGCCTCCGGGGTCGGGCGCTCGGCCATCAGGATGACGGTGGCGCCGACCCCGAGCGGGAACGTCAGCGCATTGCCCAGCCCATAGGCGAAGAACAGCTTGGCGGCAGAGAAACACACATCGCCTTCGCGCAGGGCGAGCACGCCCTTGCCATACAGCTCGATGGTCCAGTAGGGATTGGCATGGGAGTGCACCGTGCCCTTGGGCCGCCCGGTCGAGCCCGACGAGTACAGCCAGAAGCCAGGGTCGTCGGGGCCGGTGGGGGCCGGTTTTAGCGCCGGCGCCTGGGACCCGACAAACACCTCGAAATCGACTTCGGCCGGATGCAGGGAGGCTGTCGGGCGCGAGACGATGACCTTTTGCACTTCGTGGTCGGACTTGATCATGGCCGCAGTCAGTGCCGGCAGCACCGCACCCGACACCACCACCGCCTGCGCCCGCGAATGCTCGAGCATGTAGGCATAGTCATCGGCGGTCAGCAGGGTGTTGACCGCGACCGGCACCAAGCCCGCATACATCGCACCGAGAAAAGCGACGGGCCAGTCGTTGCAGTCCTGCATCACGAGCAGCACCCTCTCCTCGCGCTTGAGTCCGAGGCCGCGCAAACCCGCGGCCATCTGGCGCACGCCATGGGCCAGCTCGCCATAGCTGAGGCGGCCGAGATCGTCGATATAGGCCGCCTTCCCGGCGCGGCCCGCATTGCATTCGAGAAGGTACTGGGCAAAGTTGAAATGCGCGTCCCAGGGTGGCTTGCATGTGTCTGCGTTCAATTTTGTCTCCTCGTTGATGCAACAGCTGTGGCGCTTTGCGCGCTCATGGTTTTGTGATGTGCGCTTGCAGCGCGTCGAGCACGCCGGCCGAGGCCTGTATGGCGCAGCGCCGGTGATAGAAATTCAAGCCCCGCCTGCCGCCCAGCTCTTCACCACCGCCGGCGCGCCCAGGACCGCCGTGCAGGGATTGCGGCATCACATTGCCGTGCCCCGTCTGCCCCGCGGCCACGTCCGGACTGATGACGTGGACCCGACCATGGCTGTCGGCCAGCTCGGCGGCGGCAGCAGCGAGCGCTGGGGCGTCGCTGCCGTACAGCGACACCACCAGCGAACCCTGGCCGCGCCGCACCAGCGCCAGCGCCTGTGGCATATCACGGTAAGGCAGCAAGGTGGCGACCGGACCGAACACCTCGACATCGTGGATACGTTGCGCCTGTTCGCTGGCCTGCGCCGTGCGCACGCCGAGCAGGGTCGGCGCGACGCAGCACGACAGCGCGGGGTCGGCGTCGAGCAGGAATTGGGCCGACCTGTCGAACAGTACTTCGGCCTCTTTCCTGAGCTCGGCCAGGCCGGCCAGCACCGCGTCCTTCTGCTCGCGATTGACCAGCGCCCCCATGCGCACCGCCTCGTTGCGCGGGTCACCCACCGTGGTTTTCTGCAGGCGCGCCGAGATTGCGGCGGCAGCCTGCGCGTACTGCGACTCGGGAACGAAAACCCGGCGTATCGCCGTGCATTTCTGGCCAGACTTGACCGTCATCTCGCGCGCCACTTCCTTGGCCAGCAGGTCCAGCGCCGCCTCGCCCTGGCCCGGCAGCAGCAGTGCCGAATTCAGGCTGTCGGCCTCGATATTCACCCGCACCGAGCGCTCGGTGACGGCCGCGTGCGAGCGGATCAGCACAGCGGTCTGCGCCGAGCCGGTGAAGGAGACGACGTCGAAGGGCTGGAGCTGGTCAAGCAGACCCTTCGACGAGCCGCAGACGATGGACAGGGCTCCTTCCGGCAGGACCCCGGCGGCGACCACGTCGGCCACCATGCGCTGGGTCAGCCAGGCGGTCGCCGTGGCCGGTTTGACGATGACCGGCACGCCCGACAACAGGGCCGGGGCGGCCTTCTCCCACAGACCCCAGGCGGGGAAGTTAAAGGCATTGATGAAAAGTGCGACTCCGCGCGTCGGAGTCAGTACATGTTGGGATTGAAAGCTCGCGCCGTGGCCCAGGCGCTCGGCCTCGCCGTCGAGCAGCGCATGGCGGTCGCCGAGTTCAGCGCCCAGCTTGGCGTACACACCCACCGTATAGATCGCGCCGTCGACGTCGACCGCGGTGTCGCCCTTGACCGTGCCGCTGTTGCGCGTGGAGATTTCGCCGTAGCCGTCGCGTTTGGCCTGCAGGACTTTGACCACCGCCATGAGCAACGCGCCGCGCTCGCGGTAGCTCAGGGCGCGCAGCGCGGCGCCGCCCCGTTCGCGGGCGAAGGCAAAGCCTGCCGCCAAGTCGAGCCCGCCTGAGTCGACCCGCACAAGTTCGTCCCCGAGCACGGGGTCTCGCAGGGGGATGCCGGGACCGTTCCCGGTCTGCCAGCGACCAGCCAGGAAATTGGGCAGCAATTCGCTCATGAAGTGATCTTCGGAATCAGCGTGTGAATTCAATGCGGCCTTCGGGCAGCAGGTAGAGCACGAGGGCGCGACCCCGCGCGACGGTCGGATGGTGCGCGCTGCCCGGCGCGTAGACAAGCCAGCCAGCGCCCCGCCCGTCGAACTCGGAGTCGGTATCGATGGGCATGATGAGGTCGATTTCGCCGTTCGGATGCGCGTGATGGGGGCCAACCACGTCCTTCATGTCGACCACGTCGACCGAAAAATTGTGCAGTTCGGCACTGGGCTTGAACACGCGCCCGTAGCGGATGCCTCCGGCTTCGCGCTCGCACAGCCAGCCCTCGGCCAGCCCTCGCAGACAGTCTTCCTTGAGTTGTGCGAAGGTCGCGCTACCGGCGCCATGCTCGCGGTTCAACCTGGCCTCGAGTTCAGATCCCACCGCTTGGCCCGCAATGCTCGCGGTGACAAGCGCGAGGTGTTGATGGAAATCAGCTGACGACATGGTGACTGCTCCTTGCTTGTCTTGATCTGCGATATGAAGTATTTTGCGTCCTAGCACTTTATATTCCCAAGCAACTCATGTCAAGCACTATATTGCATACAAATGCCGGCCCGAGCCAGGAATCCACGCCCCTGAACAGCCTGACTTCGCTGCGCGACGTCGCCGACGGGACCGAGCGCAACCCCTTCCTGACCGCCCTCGGCGAGCGTGTGCGCGCCCTGCGCTCGCGCCGCGGCCTGACCCGCAAGGCGGTGGCGCTGGCCTCGGACGTCTCTGAGCGCCACCTCGCCAACCTCGAAAGCGGGGTCGGTAACGCGTCCATCCTGATCCTCCTGCAGGTCTCGCTGGCACTGCAATGCACGCTGGCCGAACTGCTCGGCGACATCACGACGGCATCGCCCGAATGGCTGCTGATCCGCGAACTGCTGGAAAACCGCGACGAAGCCACGCTGCGCCGCGTGCGCGCAGCGATCGGCGAAATGCTGGGCACCGGGGGCGACAATGCCCAGTGCAGTTCGCGCGTCGCCTTGGTCGGCCTGCGCGGCGCCGGCAAGTCCACCCTGGGCCAGATGCTGGCTGAAGACCTTGACTTTCCATTTGTCGAACTGAGTCGCGAAATCGAGAAGTTGGCAGGTTGCGGCGTGGCCGAGATCCAGTCGCTCTACGGCATGAACGCGTATCGCCGCTACGAGCGCCGCGCCCTCGAGGAGACCATCCAGATCTACCCGGAAGCCGTCATCGCCACCCCCGGCGGCCTGGTCTCGGAGCCGGCCACCTTCAACCTGCTGCTCGCGCACTGCACGACGGTCTGGCTCCAGGCCAGCGCCGAAGACCACATGAAGCGCGTGGTCGCCCAAGGTGACCTGCGGCCGATTGCCGCCAGCAGCGAGGCGATGCAGGACCTCAAGAACATCCTGGCCGGGCGTGCAGCCTTCTACTCGAAGGCCAAGTTCAACCTCGACACCAGCGCCCAGGACTTGCCAGCGACCTTCCTCGAATTGCGTCAGTTCGTCCGCCAAGCGCTCGGCATGCAAGGGTAAACCCCCGGCAATGTATGCATTAAAATGCTTGTTTATTGGAAATAAGTGCATTATGATGCTCTTTCGCTTCACCGCGCACTTCATTTCCAAACATTCAAGGAGCAGCCCGTGACCCAACCGACCCACGTCGACTACCAGACCGACCCGTCCCGCTACAAGCATTGGAAGCTCAGCTTCGATGGCCTGATCGCGACCCTGGCGGCCGATTTCGACGAAAACGGCGGCTTGCGCCCCGGCTACAAGCTCAAGCTCAACAGCTATGACCTCGGCGTCGACATCGAACTCAACGACGCCATCAACCGCATCCGCTTCGAGCATCCAGAAGTGCGCACGGTGATCGTAACCAGCGCCCGCGAAAAGGTGTTTTGCTCGGGCGCCAATATTTTCATGCTGGGCGTGTCCAGCCATGCCTGGAAGGTCAATTTCTGCAAATTCACCAATGAAACCCGCAACGGCATGGAAGACTCGTCGCAGCACAGCGGCCTGAAATTCCTCGCCGCGGTCAACGGCGCCTGCGCCGGCGGCGGCTACGAACTCGCGCTGGCCTGCGACGAGATCATCCTGGTCGACGACCGCTCCAGCGCGGTCAGCCTGCCCGAAGTTCCCCTACTCGGCGTGCTCCCCGGCACCGGCGGGCTCACCCGCGTGACCGACAAGCGCCATGTGCGCCACGACCTGGCCGACATCTTCTGCACCACCGCCGAAGGCGTGCGCGGCCAGAAGGCCAAGGAATGGCGCCTCGTCGACGACATCGCCAAGCCCGCTGTGTTTGCCGCCAAGGTGCGCGAACGCGCCTTGGCGCTGGCCGCGCTGAGCGACCGCCCGGCCGCCGCCAGCGGCGTCACCCTGCCGGCGCTGGCCCGCAAGGCCGAGGCCGACGCGCTGCGCTATGACTATGTCGAGGTCGAGATCGACCGCGCCAGGCGTTGCGCCACCTGGACCGTGAAGGGTCCGGCCGCGCCTGCGCCAACGACGAGCGCTGCCATCGAGGCGGCCGGCGCCGCCTGGTATCCGCTGCAGATGGCGCGCGAGCTCGAAGACGCCATCCTGTCCATGCGGACGAACGAGGCCGAGATCGGCACCTGGCTGATCAAAACCGAAGGCGACCTCGCCGCCGTGCAGGCGCTCGACGCCACCCTGCTCGCCCACCGCGGGCATTGGCTGGTGCGCGAGACCATAGGCCTGCTGCGCCGCACGTTCAGCCGCCTCGACCTGTCGTCGCGCAGTCTGTTCGCGCTGATCGATCCGGGCTCGTGCTTTGCCGGCACCTTGCTCGAACTGGCGCTGGCCTGCGACCGCATCTATCAACTGCAGTTGCCCGGCGACGCCACGCGCAGCCCGAGAATCCTCGTCACCGACACCAACTTCGGCCTCTACCCGATGATCACCGGGCAGAGCCGGCTCGAGCGCCGCTTCTACGCCGAAACCCTGGCGCTCGACGCCGTGCGAGCCAAGGCTGGCCAGCCCCTCGACGCCGACGCGGCGTTCGCCCTGGGCCTGGTCACCAGCAACCCCGACGACATCGACTGGGCCGACGAAATTCGCATCGCCATCGAGGAACGCGTGGCGATGTCGCCCGATGCGCTCACCGGCATGGAAGCCAACCTTCGCTTCAACGGCCCGGAAAACATGTTCACCCGCGTGTTCGGCCGCCTCACCGCTTGGCAGAACTGGATTTTCCAGCGCCCGAACGCCGTCGGCGAAAAGGGCGCGCTGAAGCTGTATGGCAAGGGCGACAAGGCCGCCTTTGACTGGAATCGCGTCTAAACCAGAACCGTGCCGTGCAGCGCGATTCCGGCGCACACGCTGCCGCAAGATCCATCGCCCACCGGACCCCAAACATCTATCGGAGCTCACCATGTCCAACATCGACTACAGCGAAACAATCCCCAACAACGTCAACCTCAGCGAAGACCGCACCCTGCAGCGCGCGCTCGAGCAGTGGCAACCGAACTACCTGAGCTGGTGGGCCGACATGGGCCCGGACGGCTCACAGGACTTCGACGTCTATCTACGCACGGCGATCAGCGTCGACCCCCAAGGCTGGGCCCAGTTCGGCCATGTCAAGATGCCCGAATACCGCTGGGGCATCTTCCTCAACCCCGCCGAGGTCGACCGCAAAATCCATTTTGGCGACCACAAGGGCGAGGCCGCCTGGCAGGACGTGCCCGGGGAACATCGTGCCAATCTGCGCCGCATCATCGTCACCCAGGGCGACACCGAGCCGGCCTCGGTCGAGCAGCAACGCCACCTCGGATTGACCGCACCCAGCCTGTACGACCTGCGCAATCTGTTCCAGGTCAACGTCGAAGAGGGCCGCCATTTGTGGGCGATGGTCTATCTGCTGCACAAGTATTTCGGACGCGACGGCCGAGAGGAAGGCGAAGCCCTGCTCGAGCGCCGCAGCGGCCAGCAGGACAACCCGCGGATCCTGCAGGCGTTCAACGAGGAAACGCCGGACTGGCTGTCCTTCTTCATGTTCACCTACTTCACCGACCGCGACGGCAAGTTCCAGCTCTGCGCCCTGGCCGAATCGAGTTTCGACCCGCTGGCGCGCACGACCAAATTCATGCTGACCGAAGAGGCCCACCATATGTTCGTGGGCGAATCGGGGGTGTCGCGCGTGATCCAGCGCACCTGCCAGATCATGAACGAACTTGGCACCGACGACCCGGCCAAGCTGCGCGCCGCCGGCGTGATCGACTTGCCGACACTGCAGCGCTACCTGAACTTCCACTTCAGCGTCACCATCGACCTGTTCGGCGCCGACCAGTCGAGCAATGCTGCGATCTTCTACTCCACGGGTTTGAAGGGCCGTTTCGAGGAAGGCAAGCGCAGCGACGACCACCAACTCAAAAACGACAGCTACACCATCCTTCAGGTGCGCGACCAGGCGCTGGCCGAGCAGGACGTTCCCATGCTCAACGCGCTCAACGAAGTGCTGCGCGACGATTACATCAAGGACAGCATCGGCGGCGTTGCTCGCTGGAACAAGGTCATCGAGAAGGCCGGACTCGCGTTCCGCCTGAAGACCCCGCACAAGGCCTTCCACCGCAGCATCGGCAGCCTGGCCGGGGTCAAGGTCTCGCCCGAGGGCCAGGTCATCAGCGACGCCGAGTGGAACGCCAAGGTGGATCAATGGCTGCCCAGCGAGTCCGATCGCAAGTTCGTCGCCTCGCTCATGGGCCGCGTCACCGCGCCGGGCAAGTTCGCCAACTGGATCGCGCCGCCCATGATGGGGATCAACCGTCAGCCGGTCGACTTCGAGTACGTCCGTTTCGCCTGATTGCGCGCCTCAAGCACCGCTCCGGCAAGTCGGCCTGCAGGGGCGATGCGAACACCCTCTTGGAGACCGCCATGGACATGGCCGCCGCCGGCATCATTCGCCAGCATCTGATCGATCCCGAAATCTGCATTCGCTGCAACACCTGCGAGGCCATCTGCCCGGTGGGCGCGATCACGCACGATACGCGCAACTATGTGGTCGACGCCAGCAAATGCAACTCCTGCATGGCCTGCATCCCGCCCTGCCCGACCGGATCGATCGACAACTGGCGCACGCTACCGGCTAGCCTGGCCTGGAGCATCGCCGACCAGTTCGCCTGGGATGCCCTGCCCCCTGAACTCTGGCCCGAGCAAATGGCAGCCGCAGGAGCGACCGAGACAGAGTTCGCAGAGCCGCCTGCCGTGCCTGCGGAGCAGGAGCAGTTCAACAGCACCAGCTTCGGCGCGACCCTGCCGCCGTGGTCGGCGGCGCATGCCTACACCAATCTGTTCGGCCCGAAATCTCCGGAGAAATTTCTCAGCGCCACAGTGGCCGGCAATGTGCGCGTGACTGAAGTCGGCAAGGTCTACGACACCCACCACATCGTGCTCGACTTCGGCAACCTGCCCTTCCCCGTGCTCGAAGGCCAGTCGATCGGCATCATCCCGCCCGGCCAGGACGCGCAAGGCCGGCCCCACCATGCCCGTCAATACTCGATCGCCAGCCCGCGCAACGGCGAGCGCCCGGGCTACAACAATCTGTCGCTGACCATCAAGCGGGTCCTGGAGGACCACCAGGGCCACCCCGTGCACGGAGTGGCGTCGAACTATATGTGCGACCTGCAGGTCGGCGACAAGGTGCAGGTGATCGGACCCTTCGGCGCCAGCTTCCTCATGCCCAACCATCCGCGCTCGAACATCGTCATGATCTGCACCGGCACCGGCAGCGCGCCGATGCGGGCGATGACCGAATGGCGGCGCCGCCTGCGCCAGTCGGGCAAGTTCGACGGCGGCAAATTGATGCTGTTTTTCGGCGCCCGCACCAAGGAAGAACTGCCCTACTTCGGTCCGCTGCAAAACCTGCCCCGCGACTTCATCGACATCAATCTGGCGTTCTCGCGCATAGCAGGCAGCCCAAAGCGCTATGTGCAGGACGCGATGCGCGAGCGCGCTGCCGACCTGGCCGCGCTGCTGGCAGACTCCAATACTTATATCTACGTGTGCGGCCTCAAGGCGATGGAAGAAGGCGTGGTGCTGGCGCTGCGCGACATCTCCGAGCAGTCTGGCCTGTCCTGGGATCGCGTCGCCCCGGCGCTGAAAAACGAAGGCCGGCTGCATCTGGAGACCTATTGATGACGAGCTATCAAACCCTGTCGATCGCGCAGGGCGCAAGCGGCGTCGCGCGCTTGACCATGAGCCGCCAGGCCGTGTTCAACGCCTTCGATGAAACCATGATCGGCGAACTCGACCAGGCCTTCGTCCAGCTCATCGACGACCCCGTGGTGCGGGTCATCGTGCTCGCAGGCGACGGCAGGCATTTCAGCGCAGGCGCCGACCTGCAGTGGATGCAGCGCGCAAGCCACGCCACGCAGGAGTGGAATCTGGTCGATGCTCGCCGCTTCGCCGAAATGCTGTGGCGCATCGACAGCTGCCCCAAGCCGACAGTGGCGCGGGTGCAGGGCGCGGCCCTTGGCGGAGGAGTCGGACTGGCCTGTGTCTGCGATGTCGCGATCGCCGCAGACAACGCAAGCTTCGCAGTCAGCGAAGCGAAGTTCGGCATCCTGCCTTCGGTCATCGGCCCCTATGTGACGAACGCGCTCGGCCGCCGCCAGGCGCGCCGGCTGGCGCTGACCACGACCCGCATCGACGCCGCCGAGGCGCTCGCGATCGGCCTCGTGCACCGCGTCGTCGCACTGGATGCGCTCGACGCCGCGGTCGACGCGACGGTGACCGAGCTGCTGGCCGGCGGCCCGCAGGCTCAGCGCGAAATCAAGCAACTGTTCGCCGCGCTCGAAGTCGGCCCTGTCACCCCCGAGGTGCGCGAGCTGACCGCGCAGACCATCGCCCGCGTGCGCGGCAGCGAGGAGGCGCGCGAGGGCTTTGCCGCCTTCCTCGCCAAGCGGCCGCCAAACTGGACCCAGCCATGACCGATGCGAACCTCGGACTCGGAGGCGCCCCCGTCCTCGTCATCGGCGCCGGCATCATGGGCGCCGGAATCGCCCAGGTCGCTGCCCAGGCCGGGCATGTCGTGTTGCTGTTCGACGCCCGCGCAGGCGCAGCGGCGCAGGCCAGGGACAAACTGGCCGCGACCCTCAAGGGCCTGGTCAGCAAGGGCCGGCTGGCCGCGAACGCGGCGGCGCAGACCCTGGAGCGCATCCGGGCCATCGATGCGCTGGAACAGGGGCAAGACTGCGCGCTGGTGATCGAGGCCATCGTCGAAAACCTGCAAGTCAAGCGCACCCTGCTCGCCGAGCTCGAGGCCCTGGTCTCGCCCGACTGCGTGCTGGCGAGCAATACCTCGTCGTTGTCGATCACCGCGATGGCCGCAGGACTGGCCCATCCGCAGCGACTCGTCGGCATGCATTTCTTCAACCCGGTTCCCCTGATGAAGCTGGTCGAGGTGGTGTCCGGGCTCCACACCGCGCCAGAGGTCGCGCAGGCGATCTTCGACCTCGCAGGCAACTGGGACAAGGTCCCGGTGCACGCGCGCTCGACCCCTGGCTTCATCGTCAACCGCATCGCCCGCCCCTATTACGCCGAGACCCTGGCCCTGCTGCAGGAGCGGGTCGGCACGCCCGAGCAACTCGATTCCTGCTTGCGCGCGGCGGGGTTTCGCATGGGGCCCTGCGAGCTCATGGACCTGATCGGACACGACACCAACTTCGCGGTCACGCAGTCGGTGTACGAGGCGAACTTCTACGACAAGCGTTACGTGCCTTCGCTGGTGCAGCGCGAACTGGTCGACGCCGGCTGGCTCGGACGCAAGTCCGGACGCGGCTTCTACGACCACAGCCTGCCGGCGCCCGCGGCGCCGGCGCCACCACCCCTTGCAGCTCCGGCAGCGGCGGCGTTGCGCGTGGCAGGCAGCGGCAGGATTGCAGAGCGCATCGCCGCCGCCTTGCGCAGTGCGGGCAGGGACTTCGCCCGCGACGACCGCGTCGACTGGTGCGGGCTCGAGGTCGGCGGCGCGCGCCTGCGCCTCACCGACGGCCGCCCGGCCAGCCAACTCGGCGCGGAGATCGCGGTATTCGATCTGCCGCTCGGCGCCGAAGGCTCTGCGCTGGCCTGGGTGCCTTCGGCCAGCGCTTCGGCCGCTTGGGTCGACGCGGCGCCGCAATGGCTCGGTCTGCTCGGATTCGCGCCGATTCGCCTGAGCGACGCTCCGGGGCTGGTGGTTGCGCGCACCATCGCCATGCTGATCAACGAAGCCGCCGACGCCGTGCAGCAGGGCGTCTGCACGCGAGCCGGCGCCGACGCCGCGATGAAGCTCGGCGTCAACTATCCGGCCGGCCCTTTCGAGTGGCTCGGGGGCTGGGACGCTGAAAGCGTCGTCGGCCTGCTCGAGGCCCTGGACTTCGCCTATCGCGGCGAACGCTACCGTGTCAGCCCCTGGCTGCGCCAGCGCTGCGCGCTAAATGCGTGAGAAAACATGATGGCTGAACGCATTGAACTGGCCGCTGGACTGCGACCTGCCCATCGTCTCGGCGATCAATGGCGCAGCGGTCGGCGCCGGTGGCGCTGCTGGCCGATATTTCGATCGCCGGCGAACGCGCCAAGATCATCGATGGCCACACCAGGATAGGCGCAGCCGCCGGAGACCACGCCGCCATCGTCTGGCCCCTGTTGTGCGGCATGGCCAAGGCCAAATACCACCTGCTGATGTGCACGGCGATCGACGGGGTGGAGGCCGAGCGCATTGGTCTGGTCAGCCTCGCCGTGCCCGACGCCGAACTGCTCCGGCGTGCGCGCGAGGTCGCTGCGACCCTGGCCGCCGCCAGTCCCGAGGCGCTGGCCTTCACCAAACGCAGTCTCAACCACTGGCTGCGCGCCACCTGGCCAGCGTTCGAGCATTCGCTAGCGCTCGAGACCCTGGGATTTGCCGGGCCCGATGCGCGCGAAGGACTGGCCGCGCTCGCCGAAAAACGCCAGCCGCGTTTCACCCGCGCCTGAGATAGGCCGATCAGCCATGAAATTCGACGACTTTTACGCCGGCCAGATCATCGAGGTCCCCCCGCGCCCCTACGCGGTAAGCGAGGCCCAGATCGTCGGCTTCGCATCCACCTACGATCCGCAGTGGTTCCACACCGACCCCGCCGCAGCCACCGGGCACCGCTTCGGCGGCCTGATCGCCAGCGGCTGGCGCACTTGCGCCATCGCCATGCGCCTGCTGGTCGACGCCGCGCTGCACGATTCCGAATCCTTCGCCTCGCCCGGCCTGTCCTACGTCAAGTGGCCCAATCCGGTGCGCCCGGGTGACAGCCTGACCGTGCGCGCCGAAGTGATCGAGGCGCGCCGCTCGCGCGGCCAGACCCTGCTTGGCATCCTGCGCTGGCGCATGTTCAACGCTGCCGGTGCTGAAGTCCTGGACCTGGAAGCCACCAGCCTTTTCCAACTTTCCCCAAGCTGACCATCATGGAAGAAACCTATCTCTGCGACGCCATCCGCACCCCGTTTGGCCGCTACGGGGCACCTCGAAAAACCTGCTGGATGCTGGCAAGATGTCGCTGATGCCGACGTTGTGAGAGCCATGAGATGATCAAGATCAGTCTGTTGGCCGATCAGGAGCGCGAAGCGCGGCTCGACAAGCTTGG
>NZ_JBTRXV010000026.1:0-46957 GCF_054608695.1 Thiomonas sp. | reverse complement strand
CGAACCACGCGGCGAGGTTCATGCGGCACTCCTGCGCTTGGCCCGCCAGGCGCCCACGCCCAGCACGCTGATGAACAACAGCGCCTGCATCACCAGGGTGTTGGAGAACGGCAGTTGGGCGAACAGCTGCAGCGCGTCGCCGGCGGACAGCAGCCCGCCCATGATCAGCGCCAGCGGAATGATGCGCAGGAAGTTCTGTCCCGCCAGCCACGCCACCAGGAAGCCGATATAGCCGTAGCCCGAGGAGATGTCGGGCTGCAGATGGCCCTGCACATTCGCCGTCTGCACCAGTCCGGCCAAGCCGGCGAACCCGCCGGCCAGCGCCATCACCGCCATGGCGTGGCGGGCATAGGACAGCCCCGCCATGCGCGCCACGCGCGGGTTGCTGCGCAGCAGCGCCAAGCCGGTGCCCCAGCGGCTTTTCTCGACCAGCACATGCAGGCCGAGGGCGAGCAGCACCGCCAGGACGAGGGCCCAGTTGCTGGAGAACGCGCCGAGGTGCAGCTCGGGGAACTTGGCGGCGGAGGGAAAGGCGATGGTGGCCGGCCAGCCGAGATTGGCGGCATCTTTCCACGGCCCGTACACCGCGTACTCCACCAGCTTGATGGCGATGTAGTTCATCAGGATGGTGACGATGGTTTCGTTCACCCCCAGCGCCGCGCGCAGCACGCCGGGTATGGCGCCCCAGAACGCGCCGCCCAGCAAGGCGAGCAGCAGCGCGGCGGGAAACAGCTCCCAGAACGGCGCGGCGGTCATGGCCAGCACCGCCGCCGTGCCGGTGAGGGCGCCGAAGTAAAGCTGCCCTTCCGCACCCACCGTCACCAGACCCATGCGCGCCGGCAAGGCCGTGGCCAGGGCACAGAACAAAATCGGAATGGTCTTGCCGAGCGTGGTGTTGGTGGAGAAGGCGCTGCCGAACGCACCCTGCACGATCTGGCTGAAGATTTGCAGCGGCGCATAGCCGTTGATCCGGAAAAACACCGCCGCCAGCACCAGGAACACGGCCGAGCCGACGAGCGGCACGAACACGCGGTCGACCCAGGGCAGGGCGAAGAACGATTTCATGCCGCTTCCCCATGCGTCATCAAATGCCCGAGCCGCACGCGGTCGGCCTCGCCCGCCGCGAGCACCCCGGCGATGCGCCCGTGGTAGAGCACGGCGATGCGGTGGGCGTAGCGCAACAGGTCGTCCAGGTCCTCGGAAATCCACAGCACGGCAGCGCCCGCGGCGGCCTGGCGGAACAGCTCGTCGTACACCGCCTGCGTGGCGTGCAAGTCCAGGCCCATGGTCGGATAGCAGGCGACGACGAACTGGCGCGGCTCCGACAGCTCGCGTGCGATCACCAGCTTTTGCAGATTCCCACCCGACAGCCGCCCCGACGGCAGGCCGCTCTGGCGCGGGCGCACGTCGTAGCGCGCCATCAGTTCGTCGGCGCGGGTGTCGAGCTTGGCCCAGCGTGGAAACAGCGGCAGGCGCAGCAGGCCGCGCAGCGCCAGATTGAGGCTGTTGCGCATCTCGGCCGCCACGGCGTTTTTCAGCGGGTACTCCGGGATATAGCCCTGCCGCGTGTCGTGTGGCTGGCGGGTGTCGCGGCTGTGCAGCACCTCGCCGTCGAGCAGCACCTCGCCGTCCTGCAGAGGGGCCATGCCGGTTGCGGCGTCGGCCAGCAAGTCCTGCCCATTGCCCGACACGCCGGCAACGCCCAGCACCTCGCCCGGCGCGATGTCGAGGTCGATGCCTTCCAGCGCCAGCGACTCGGTGCTGCAGCGCAAGTTGCGCAGGCTGATGCGCGCCACGCCGCTCGCCGGTGGCGCGGTCTGCGCCACGGGCTTCAAGCTGGTGTCGCCCACCATCAGCGCCACCAGTTGCGCGGCGTCGAGACCGCGCGCGTCGGCTTGCGCCACCAGCTTGCCGGCGCGCATCACCGCCACGCGATGGGCGCAGGCGCGCACGTCATCCAGCTTGTGGGTGATGAACACCACGCTGCGCCCCGATTCGGCCAGCTTGCGCACCACCGCGTGCAGGCGCTGCACCTCTTCGGGCGCGAGCACCGAAGAGGGTTCGTCGAGGATGATGAGGCGGGCGTCGAGGTTGAGCACCTTGACCAGTTCCACCTGCTGCTTCTGCCCCACCGACAGTTCCGACACCAGCCGCCGGGGCGGCACGCCGGGGGCGAACTCGGCCAGCAGGCGCAGGATCTTCGCGGTGTTGTCGGCGCCATGCCAGAGCGGGGCGCCGGGATAGGCCAGCAGCAGGTTGTCCAGCACGGTGAGCGCCGGAATCACGCTGAACTGCTGGAACACCATGCCGATGCCCAGGGCCATGGCGGCACGCGGCGAAGGAATGTCCACCTCGCGCCCGTCCAGCAACACCTGGCCACCGTCGGCACGGTAGTAGCCGTACAGCACCTTCATCAGCGTGCTCTTGCCGGCGCCGTTCTCGCCCAGCAAGGCCAGCACCTCGCCTTCGCCGATGTCCAGCGACACCGCGTCGTTGGCCTGTACCGGGCCGAAGCGTTTGCTGATGTCGATGAGCTGGATGTGCATGGACGAAAGTCAGTTAATCAATGGATGACCCTGGGATAGAAGCTCTGTCGGTAGTTGGTCGTTGATGAGCGGCTTCGGCCTATGGTCAACTACCGACTCCAGGTCCTGCATGTTTGAATTTGGGGATCTTGCATCTGCGCTTGCATACATGTGCGAAAACACAAGCAAGATAAATGCCAGAAGCTCCTTGCGGAGCTTGCCAATGCCTTGACGCTCAGAACTCTCTTTGTTGATCAAACTCGGCGCGTGTACGGAGTTGTTGCAGAAGGTGGATGTCACGGAACAGGTGACCACTCACTCCTCGTCACACAAACGCATGATCCGCAGCGCTTGCTGCAAGTCCTGCTGCGTGTCGATGTCGGTGACGCACCCTGGGTCGTCGACCGATAACTCAGTCAGACCGTAGGCACGCACCACTGCAGCCGCACCTTGGTTGCCGCTGAGCGCCAGCAGGGCTTCGGCACACAGGCGGGAAAAGCGCACGGGATGCCCTGGACGGCCTCGATAGATAGGCCGCACTACAGCCAGGTTCGCGGGCGCCTGGGCGACTTGACGGATCGTCTGTGCCTGCAGCAACGGCAGATCTGCCGGCAGAATGAGCCAGCTTGCCGCTCCCAGGCAAGCACGCACCGCAGCGGCAATGGCATCACCCATACCCGCGTGATCCCCTTGCTCAAGGTGATATTGCAACCCACTGGCGCGCACCATCGCCAAGGAATGTTCCAATACAGTTCGGTCACCGAGTCGGGCCTGCAATTTGTGAGTTGCACCACCGGAGGCGAGAAAACGCTTTCCCTGGCCCGAGGCAAGCAACAAAATCACAGGCTGCATGCTGTTGACTGCTCGAAGTCAATGACACAGCCCGGCATATGCCCCTCGCGCTGGCTGATTACGTTCCTGACCTGCACGATCTCGGCCATGATGGACACAGCGATCTCTGCCGGGGTTCGCGCGCCAATGTCGAGTCCCACGGGTCCATGCAAACGTGCAAGTTCTTCAGCGCTTAGGTCAAAGTGCTCGGCCAAGCGTCGCTTGCGAACAACCTGATTGCGCCGGGAACCCAGCGCGCCCACATAAAAAGCCGCTGAATTCAAGGCTTCTAGCAAGGCCATGTCATCAAGCTTGGGATCATGCGAGAGCGCCACTATCGCGGTGTGCGGATCAGGCAGCAGTTCGCGCACAACGTCGTCGGGCATGCCTGGCATCCGGCACACGCCCTCGAGGTCCAGGGGCGCCATATATTCCTCGCGTGGATCACATACCAACACCTCAAAGTCCAGTACGCGAGCCAGTTGCGCCACCACCTGCGAGAGCTGCCCCGCGCCGATGAGAAGTATGCGCCATCGCGGCCCAAAAACTGTGATCAAGGTCCGTCCATCGAAGACCAGCCCCTGACCTCGCGACGCGATAGCCAGGGTAACGCGACCGGTGGCCAGATCCAATGTGCGCACTACTAGCCGGTGTCCCGCGATGTGCCCTAGAACTCCATCGATCCAGCCCACACCTAGCACCGGTTCGTGCACAAGTTGCAGGGTGCCTCCACAGGGCAGGCCGAAACGCACCGCCGCCTCCTTGTCAACACCATAGATCACGACTGAGGGTAAAGCAGCTTTCGCATCTATACCGCCTGTTATTGCCCCCTTGGCTCGCGCAATCAGATCATCTTCGATGCAGCCTCCTGAAACCGATCCACAGATCACACCATCGTCACGCACGGCGAGCAGCGCACCAGGTTGGCGCGGTGCGCTCCCCCAAGTCTGCACCACTGTCATTAGCGAGACAGCATGACCAGAGCGTCTCCAGGCAAGGATGCGGGTCAGAACTTGCAGATCCAAACTCTCCATAAATGTGCCCTCCTTCAATCCTGGTTAGTAGTTTCACCACATCATCAATGAGCAACGAAAAGTGCGACGATTTCCTCATACATCTCTGAAGTCATCATGCCCCCTCAGCGCGCCTCTCCCTGCTCGATCCGCCGGCGTAGTTCGGCCAGGAAGGGAATGTCGCGAAACTGATCGGGCTCGACCTGGTCCCAGGCCACCCCTTGCGGCTGGTGATAGGGGGTGCGGGTCTCGATACTCTCCTCTTCGGTGAAGATCCAGTCCAGCGCCGAATCGTGGCCGAGCATCAGCAGACGCTCCGCCGCCACGACCTGGCAGGAATGCACCGTCGTGACGATGGGTGTGCCCGCAGGCAGCTTGCCGAGCTCGCGGAAGATGCCCAGTTCGAGGTCGGCGAAGCCACCGCCTTTGCCGGTACGCCCGCCTTCGCGGGTCACCGCCGCGCAGCCCACCACCACCAGATCCAGGGCCGGCAGGTCCTGGATCTGCACAGGAACGCCATGGGCCACGCCGCCCTGCGAGGTGGCGGCAAGCTCGAACGAGACCTGGCGGGCGGCGAGCTGCGCCGGATCGAGCAGCACGAATGGATAGGGACGCTTCAACTCGGGCACCGGCATGTACAACTGCTTGCCGGCGTAAAGCGCGCGCAAACGCAGCGGAATCTGCGGCGGGTCCGGGTTGCACTTGACCACACGGGCGTCGCGCCACATAGGGGTGGCGGCCAGACGCCAGGCAGCCATGTCGGCGCCGACGAAGTTCGGAATGCGGCTGCGCACCGGCCCCACGCCCACCGCCCGGCGCTCCAGCGCGGACCATATCTCGTCGCGCAAGAAGTCCTTGTCGTGGTTGCGGCCCGCCCAGCGTGCTGCGTCGGTTGACGGGGGTGCGGTGTTTTCGGCCATGGTTGTCGCTCCTTTGTGATGCGTTAGTAGCCCGCCGCCGGATCGACGACGTGCGCCGGCCGCTGCCCGGCACGCACCGCCTCGATGTCGCGGACGATCTGCGCCATGCAAGATTCCGGCACGGCCACGCTGGCCAGATGCGGCGTGAGAATGACGTTCTCCATGGCCCAGAATGGATGCTCGGTCGGCAGGGGTTCCTGCTCGCAGGTGTCCACCGTCGCGGCGCCGATCTGGCCGTCGCGCAGGGCGTCAATGAGATCGGCCTCGGTGACCACCGCGCCGCGCCCGACGCTGACAAGCTTGGCACCGCGCGGCAGCGCCTGCAGCACCGTGCGGTCGACCAGACCGCGGGTCTGCGGCGTCAGCGGCAGCAGCACCACCAGGATGTCCAGCGTCCGCAGCCATTCGCTTGGGGGACGTGCGCCGTGGAGGGTCGCAATGCCGTCGATTTGCTTGGGCGTGCGCGCCCAGCCCGACACCGTGAACCCCTGGCGACTGAGTTCCATCGCCACGAAGCCGCCCAGCATGCCCAGCCCCAGCAAGCCGATATGCGTGTGCCGCGCCGGGCGCGGGTGAATGTAGTGCCAGCGGCGCTGCTTCTGTGCCTGCGCGAATTCTGGAAAATTGCGGTGGTAATTCAACACGCAAAACAGCACGTACTGCATCATCATGGCCGCCATGCCGGGATCGTTCAGGCGAACGATGGGCACGCCCTCCGGCAATTCGGGATCGCTCAGGATTGCATCGACCCCGGCGCCGAGGTTGATGATCAGGCGCAAATTCCTGCTAGCCTTCAAGGCCCCGCGCGGCGGCTTCCAGACCAGTGCCACCTCAATGACGTCCGGCTCCTCCACGTCAGGCCAGCCGTGAAAGGACCAATCCGGGAAATTCAGCGCGAATTGCGCGCGCCATGCCTCGGCATCGTCGTAAAGGCTGTAGAACAGGATTCCAGGCATCGGTGTCCCAGGGAGTTCGGGCGATGGCGCTTCGCGACCGCCTATGCGCCAATGCGCGTGGGCTCGTCGAGGCGACTCCAGTCCGGGTCCAGCCTCGACAACTCTCTTTTCAGGGCCTCGAAGTGCAGGTCCGCAAGCGCGCGCTCCCGTGCACTCGTCAAGGCCGCGGCCGCCTGCGCGACGACATCCGGACGAACCGCAAGCAGTGCCTGACCACTGCCTTGTGCCAGAAGCTGAAGTTGGCAGGCACGCTCGAGGAAATAAAGGTCGTCAAACGCCCAGGAGATTTTCGGGCCGCACACGATCACGCCATGGTTGGCCAGGAACAGCACGTCCTTGTCGCCCAGACAGGAAACCAGGCGATCGCCTTCCTCATCGTCCAGTGCCAGGCCGTTGTAGTGGCGGTCATAGGCCACGCGCTCATGGAACCGCACGGCACTCTGGCTCGCCATCTCCAGCCGGCCCTCCTCCAACATGGCTAACGCCGTCGCATACAAGGAATGCGTATGCAAGATGCAGCGCGCGTCGGGCTTGGTGCGGTGAATACGGCCGTGGATGTAAAAAGCCGTGGGCTCGACCTTGTGTGCCCCCTCGACGACGGTTCCGTTTACGTCGATTAGCAAGAGATCGGCGGCCCGCAACTCCGACCAGTGCACGCCTTCCGGGTTGATCAGGAAATAGCCCTCCATGTCCGGCACGGCATAACTGAAATGGTTGACGATGCCCTCCGAGTAGCCAAACCTGTGGCATTGCCGCAGCGCGGCGCAGAGGTCGATTCTGGCTTGGTCGACAGCGTGAAGTCGGGTCATGTTGCGTTCCCTGTTGAAAGACATCTGACGCAAGACTCGGGCGCCCCGGCTTGCCTGCGCGAAGCGCTCATGTGCTCCCCAGCACGGCCACCACGGCCCGCTGGAACACTTCGACCGGAGGCACGAACAGGCCCCGGCCCAGCAAACCCTTGCGGCCTGCGGCATCCAGCATGGCGATTGCCGTCAAGGGCGCGATCCCGCGCGCGCCCACCATGGCCGCATCCAGCGCCGACCGAAGGCCGAGCCCGGCAAGCTTGGGATGTAGCCCCGCCAGTAGCGCGGCCGGTCGCTGGCGCCAATCCGCCGGCAGCCAGGGCTCCAGTGCCTCGGCCACTTCGGACGCCCCGGCCAGAGCCTGGCCACCGAAACCCGCGGCATCGATGACACCGCTGTCGCCGATCACGGGCGATGCCTCGGCCTGCTCCGCGCCCTCGAGACGTGGCCCTGCGGGCGCTGTGCCCGGCGTGACAAACCAGGCATTCGGCTTGCCAGCAAGCCGAATGCCTAGGTCTTGCCCGTTGCCAGCCATACCGACGACGAGCGTCGAGCCGGGGGCGTGGGCCGTGGCGAGCAGCAGATGGCAGACGGCCATCCAGAGCGTCAAGAAAAACAGCGGCGACCCCGACAACATCTCGGCAACCTTGCGCTGCTCAAGCTCCGGCCCCCTCCAGGCCTGACCTAGCATCATCGGCTGCAAGTGCGCGACGAGTGCTGCGTTGGCGGCGGACGTGCGCGCGTGCAAATCGTCACCGTTGCACAAGCCGGCGATCGCCAGCGGCCAAAGCGGAATCGGCGCGATCTGCAACCAGGCCGCCAGGCAATCGGCGAGCGGCCCATCGCGCCACGCCATGCGCTCCAGGACACGACGGTCGAGGCTTCCGAAACGCAGTTGCGGCCCCGCCCCGCTCGACAATAACGACCATGCGCGCGGGGCGGTGCCTGTTGCGCACCCGAGATCGCTGACTTCGACCAGGGCCGAGCGTGGCGAGATGACGGCCGCCAAGGGCGTCACCGCGCCCCACTCCTGCGCTGGACGCAGGGTGATGCGACCACTGGCAATGGCTTTCTCGGCATCGGATTCGTCGAGCGCCCAGCACTCGTACAGACAAGCCAGAATGGCAGAGGCCAGCAATGGCGGGCTCGGGCGGCGCAGGTCGGCCAACGGTGGGCCCGCGTGCAAGAGCGTGAAGTCCGGCAGACGCAGCGCCTCGCGCGCCGTCCGCACCGCCAGCCAAGCAGGCTCGACCGTGGCCATACGCGCCAGCGCCGCCTCATTGGCATGCGTGAAACCCGGCGGCCCCAGGTTTGCCCGCGTGCGGCCTGGGCTGATTGTCTCCATATGCGGCACCTTAGGCCCGCCGCCAGAAGTAAATCAGTCTACGCATGCGTGCCATCAGCAGAGGCCAGAACAGTTGCCCGAGATCGAGCGGCTGATTCACGCGTTCCCCGACCGGGGCTGGGGACGCGGCAATCGGCACTGCGGTCGGCTGCGCCACATCCGGGCCGGCTGCCGGCAGAACCGCGGCGGATTCGGCCTCGAGTTTGCGCTGGAGATTTTGGGCGAAAGCTTGCGTCAGGCGTCCCGCCAGTTCCTGCACGAGATTGCCCCGCGAGAACTGCGCAAGGTTGCCAACCATGGAATAGTTGACATGCACCTCGACCCTGGTCGCTTCGCTCGCGTCCACGTTCGGTTCCGCGTGCAACGAAAAGGCTGCATCACCCTTGACGCGCGAGCCCGTCTTGCGGTCGCTGCCTCCACCTGTCACACGCCCGGCATAGGAGCTGTCATCCAAGACCATTTCGCCGTCACCGGCAAACGCCGCCACGATGGGGCCGAGCTTGACGGTCATGACGAGCTTCAGCTTGCCGTCGTCGGGCCGCTCGGTCAGCGAGGTGCCAGGAAGGCAAGCGACGATGCCCTCAGTATCTTGAAAACTGCGCCACACGGTTGCACGCGGAAACGGCACGCGGAAGGACTGTTCAATGTCCACGATGTTCACCTTCCGGCATGGTTGGGCACGGTGTCGCGTTGGCGCTGGCGTGACGTGCATCCAGCGCGCGGCGGATGGCGCGAACCAGGCCGACATAGCCCGTGCAGCGGCAGAGGTTGCCGGATAGCTCGTGACGAATGCGCGCATCGTCGGCCTCGGGCAGGCGCGTGACGATGTCCCTCGCCGTGGCGAGCATTCCTGGCGTGCAATAGCCGCATTGCAGCGCGTGTTCCGCCGTGAAAGCGGCTCGCAGTTCCTGCATCACCGGGTCGTTGTCGAAGTGTTCGATGGTGCGCACCTCGGCGCCGGAACAGGTCACGGCGAATGCGATGCAGGAGCGTGTCGGCACGCCATCAATCATCACGGTGCAAGCGCCGCAGACGCCCTGTTCGCAGCCTAGGTTGGTTCCCGTCAAGAGCAGCTTCTCGCGCAGGAAATCGGCGAGGTGCGTGCGCGGCTCCACCTCCGTGCAAACGGTTTTGCCATTGACCTTGAGTTCAAGTGTCGTCATGCATTGACTCCGCGAAATGTTTTGACGGCATGCGCAGCTCGCGCCAAGGCCACCGCATGAATTTTGTAGTCGTAGGAATCCGGCTCCAACCCAGCTGCGACCAACTGTTCGTGAGCGAATGCATCGTCCCAAGCATCGATCAAGGGGCTCGCATCGCAGATGACGTAGGGCGCACCGGCAAGGGCGCCGATCACGCCGCGCCTTACCCCGCGCTGTGGGTCGTCGACGAAAGCCGCGATGGCCTCGGCGAACTCCCCGGCCTTGCGATTGAACTTGTAGTAACTCCAGCGCGAGTCGGCTGATAGCGCTGGAATGCGAATGCCAGTCAGTATCTCATCCTCGTGCAGCGCAGTCGTGAAAGCTCCGAGTATCCAGTCAGGCTGGTCAATGGTGCGCGCGCCGGCAGGCCCTTCCACCAAGTACTGTGCGTCGAGCACGGCCATCAGATTGACCCAGTCTGCCGCGGGATCCGCATGCGAAAGACTGCCGCCGAGTGTTCCGCGATTGCGCACGGCCCGATAGGCAATGCCGTGCGCAACCCAGGGCATCATGCCGCGCGTGGGGTCCAGAGCGAGGCCATCCTCGATGGCGGCATGCGTGGTGAGCGCGCCCAGCATCGTGTAGCCATCTTCCGTGCGGCATTCGCGCAACGCGTCGATCGCGCGCAAATCCACCAGCAGATCCGGCTGGACCAGACGCAGATTCATCATCGGCCCGAGCGACTGTCCTCCGGCGATGTATTTGCCACCGCCGCCGCCCTGCCGAAGCTGCGCCACGGCCTCGCCGCACCGCGCCGGCCGGCCATAGTCGAAATGCGCGGCCTTCACGCAGCCTCTCCATGGGTGGTGGATCGGCCCGCCGCAGCCGCGAGCGCACCCAGGACCACACGCGGCGTGATGGGCAATTCGTTGATCTCGACCCCGAACGGCCGCAGCGCATCATTGACCGCGTTGGCAATTGCGGCGGGCGAGCCGATGGCGCCGCTTTCGCCGATGCCCTTCTGGCCGAATTCGGTGTAGGGCGACTTGGTTTCCATATGTTCAATGCGAATCGCCGGAACTTCGGTGGCGCCCGGCAGGATGTAGTCGGCTAGCGTGGACGCCAGCGGCTGGCCATCGGCGCTGTAGCGCATTTCCTCGTAAAGGGCGGTTCCGATGCCCTGTGCCACGCCGCCGTAGACCTGACCGTCGACCACCATCGGATTGATCAGCGCGCCCCCGTCCTCGACAATGACGTAGTCGAGAATCTCCACCTGCCCCAGTTGGATATCCACGGCGACGACCACCGCATGGCAGGCGTAGCTGAAGGTTCCAGAGTCGCGCCGGGTCTGATACGTCACGCCGACGTCCAGCCCACGCGAATCGACATCCGGTGGCAACAGGTGCGGCTTGAGATACCAGACATGGGCAATCTCGGCGATGCCGACATCGCCGGTAGTCCCGACCACGGCGCCACCGGCGTAGCGGACCTGCGCACGATCCTGCTTCAGCAGCCATGCGCCGATGTGGATCAGCCGCTCCCGCAGTTCCTTGCACGCCTGCGCGACAGCTCCGCCCGCCATAACGATGGAGCGCGAACCCCAGGTCCCGGTGGAATACGGAGTCGTACCGGTATCGCCGAGCACGGTGCGCACGCGCCCGGTATCGATGCCCAGAACCTCATGCGCGATTTGGGCCAGCGTGGTTTCCATGCTTTGCCCATGCGAATGCACACCGACACGCATTTCCAGCACGCCGTCAGGCGTGAGCCGGACCATGGCGGGTTCGCGCCCCGGCACCATGGGGATGCCCCAGCCGTGATAGACCGAAGTGCCGTGCGCGCCCTGCTCGCAAAAGACGGCGAGGCCAAATCCGATGCGGCGACCGTCCGCTTCCCCCTTTCGCTGCCGTGCGCGAACCTGGCCCAAATCGATGCTCTTGACGGCGCGGCGCACGCTCTCCGGATAATCGCCGCTGTCAAAATGCTTGTGGGTGATGTTGTCGTAGGGCATCTCGTGCGGCTGCACGAGGTTGCGCAGACGCACCTCGTGAGGCTCGATCCGTGCGGCAACGGCAATGGCGTCCATCACGGACTCCATCGCGTAGCACACGCCGGTGCGGGCCACGCCGCGGTAGGGGAGGATGGGCGGTTTGTTGGTGGCGACCGACCAGGTGCGGCAACGGTAGCGCTCCATTTTGTAGGGACCGGGCAAGATACTGCTGACCTGCGCCGCCTCTAGGCAGGCCGAGAAGGGGTAGGAGGAATAGCACCCCGAATCGACGGTGGCCTCACAGTCCACGGCCAGCAGACGGCCGTCGCCATCGGCATAGGCCGTGATGTCGTAATCGTGCTCGCGGCAATTGGCATTGGCCGTCAATTGTTCCCGCCGGTCTTCGATCCAGCGCACGGGATGGCCCAGGCGCATGGCAAGCCAAGCCACGCACACCTCTTCGGGCAGCAAGATGCCCTTGTAGCCGAAGCCTCCTCCGACATCCGGAGCAATCACGCGGACTTGACCTTCGTTCAAGCGGAGGCAACCCGCCAGGCCAGTCCGGTTGATATGCGGCATCTGGGCCGCTGTGTACACCACGAGTTGTTCAAGACGGCGGTCCCAGTAGGCCACCACGCCTCGCCCTTCCATGGGCGACATGCTCTGGCGCGCGGTCCGCAAGTGACGATGCACACGTATCGCCGCAGAGCGACGGATGTCGTCCAGATCCGCATCCACCTCCGTTTCCAGAAAGACGTTGTCCCCCCAATGCTCGTGCACCAGAGGCGCGCCGGGCTGGCGCGCGGCGAGCATGTCAACGACCGCAGGCAACTCCTCGAAATCGACGAACACCTGCGCGGCGATGTCCTCGGCCTGCGCACGCGTATCGGCCACGCACATGGCGATCATCTCGCCAACCTGGCGGACCTTGTCCCCGGCCAGGACCGGCTGTGCCGAAGCCTTGAATCCGGGCAGGCCCGAATTAGCCACGATCGGCCGCACGGCGTCGAGATCCGCGAGCACGTACACGGAATCCTCATCGCCCGCGGGCTTCTCGATGCCGCGGATGTGCGCATGTGCAACGGGACTTCGCACGAAGGCCACATCGCGCATCCCGACCATGCGAATATTGGCCACGTATTCACCGCGGCCACGCATGAAGCGGTCATCTTCCTTGCGCGGCAGCGAAGCCCCGATCCCCTGCGCGAGGGAGGTGGGTCCGGGGCGCTCTTCAACCCCGGCACGCGACATCGCCCGCGTCTCCGTATCTGTCACGCTGTTCATGCCGCCTGTGCCACCGGAAGAATGGAAGCCTGCGCATCGAAGCGAACCCCCGCGCGCAGACAGAACAGCGGCTGCAGCAACCGCTGCGCCACGACCTGGGTGCCTTCGTTGTCGCGTAGCACCCAGCGCCCGCGCTCGTCGGCCAGCACCGTGATGTCTGCCGCGGCGCCGGGACGTAGGGTGCCGGCACCGTCGTCCAGCCCCGCCATGCGCGCGGCCTGCCACGTGACCATCGGCACGATCTGCTCCAGCGTCAGGCCGAGGGCCAGCATGCTGGTCATAGCCGACACCAGGCTGAAGCGGGTGCGACCGAGGAACATGTGGTCCTGATCCGGGTGCTCGTCTGGCGTTCCAGCCGGCGCCGGAACCGGGGTGTTGTAGCCGTGCATGTCAGCCCCCAGGGTGTCGGGCACGATGCCGGCCTCCAGCACGGTGCGCGCCGCCTTGAAGCTGAAATGCGAGCCGTGGCCGACGTCGATCTTCAAGCCGCGCGCCGCAGCTTCGAGGGCCAGCGGATGCAAGCGCCCGTCGTCGTTGACGAAACCGCCCGGATGACGGCTGAACGGATGGGCCAGCACGTCGCCGGGCTTGAGCAGATCCAAGACCTGGGTCAGGATGGTGTCGGCCTCCACCTTGTGGATCGCCTGGTGCGGCATCGGCCAGAGCTGGCCGAAATGGATGTACAGCGGCAACTCGGCCTGCTCCGCGATGCGCGCTGAAGCCCGCATGACCTCCACGCCCCAGCGCGCGAAGCCACCGAGTTCCGCATGCGCCTTGATGCCTCTGACCAAGCTCTTGTTGGCGAGCGCAGCTTTCACCGTGGCGTCGACATCCAGACATTCCGGACGGTATAGCTCGGGGTAAAAATGCCCTTCCAGACCACCAACCAAATAGGCCGAAAGGAAAGCGTAGACACGACTAGTCGCGGTTTCAACGACGTAGTGACGAAAACCCGGCAAGGTCATACAGCTCGCTCCGCCTTGGTCGATCAGTGTCGTGACGCCTGAATACACTCCGCAAAGATCAGCATTGAGGCCGAAGCGGCCCGTCACATGCTGATAGACATGCGCGTGGGTGTCGATTAGGCCAGGTAGAACGAGTCGGCCGGCGCAGTCGATCACCTCGGCCTGGGGATCCGCCAGATCCGGCCCGATGGCCTGGATACGCCCGTCGCGTATCAGCAAGTCGCCGACTTCATCCACACCCGCGGCCGGATCTATCACCCGACCTCTGCGTAACAGTATCAGTATCGTCTTCATGTTGACCTCTCCTTTTCTTTCGATGATGCCGCGCCTACATCCGCGTCGAGCACCTGGACATGCAGTTCCATCGGCTTGCGATTGTTGATGGCGATGATGTCCTGCGGACAGGCCGACAGAACCACCACCAGATCCATGCACGCCGTGAACATGACGTGATCGCCCGGGTTCGACACCGGTGGCAGCCACGCCACGCTGCCGTCCGGCTGGAATGGAATATTCATCCACAGGTTCAGCGGCGCAGGCACGTCCTGCGCCCGCAGCCCCACCGCCTGCAGCGCCATGCGGAAGTTGTCCGCGCAGTTGTCGTGGTAGTCGGCGACGCCGAGTCCGCGGTAGCGGTAGAGGTCGCAGGCGGCCATCTGCGTGTCGTGGACGCCCGGCGAGGTGTCGGCAGAAAAGCGCAGCATCGGGCGGCGGCGATTGCTCACCAGCACGTCGCCCACGCGTGGAATCAGATGGTCGGTCGCGGCGCGCGTATGCGGCATCGAAAGATACTCGCCGAGGTCGTCGGTATTCAGCGCCCAGGCGTCGCCGACCTGCGTGCCGTGCGGGTTGATGATGCACACGGTCTGCCCGCGCCGCACCCGCACGGCACGTCCCTGCCGTGCCGGAACGACATAGGTTGCGCCGGGGTTCGGGATGCCGCCTGGCGCAATGGGATGGTCCGCCGTGGGGTTCAAGCCGAGTGGCGCGCCGTTGTCGCACGTGCTGCACGCCGCAGCGCCAAAGGTTCCATCTGCCGTAGTCATACCGCCTCCGTGCCTGCGTTCCGGCCCATGTGCACGGCGAGGCCGCGACGTTTCCACGGAGCCAAGAAATCGCGCAGGCGCTCAGAGTCCGGGGTTTCGAAGATCGACCGCGGCGGCCCTGCCTCGATGATCTCCCCTGCCTCCATGAACACCACGCGCGACGAGATATCGGCGGCGAAACTCATCTCGTGGGTCACCATGACCATGGTCATTCCCTCCCTGGCCAGAGCCTGAATGATCTCCAGAACTTCGTCGGCCAGTTCGGGGTCCAGCGCTGAGGTTGGCTCGTCGAGCAATAGCACCTCGGGCTGGATGGCGAGCGCCCGGGCGATGCCGACGCGCTGCTGCTGGCCACCGCTGAGGTGGGCGGGATGGTGGGCTGCGCGATGGCTCAGCCCGACCCTCTCCAGCGCGGCGCCGGCGATATTCCTTGCCTTGTCCTTCGCCATGCGCCGGCCAAGCACCAGCGGCGCCATCACGTTCTCCAGCGCCGTCATGTGCGGCCAGAGGTTGAACTGCTGGAAGACCATCGCCAGCGGACTGAGCACGCCGGTGATATTGCGCTCCGTATCGCGCTGGCGCCGGCCCGCAGCGTCCTCGAAATACCCCAGACGGGCGCCCTTGATGTAGATCTCCCCCCCCTCGTGGGTTTCGAGGAAGTTCATGCAGCGCAGGGCTGTCGTCTTGCCCGAGCCGGATGGACCGATGAGGGTGACGATTTCCGAGCGGCCCACCTCGAGGTTGAAATCGGTCAGAGCGGCTTGCGTGCCGAAGTTCTTGCAAACCCCGCGCATCGAAATCATCGACGTCATCGCGCCGTCCCTCCAACACCGTAGAGCCGGCGTGCAAAAAAGTTTTCCATCGCTTTTCCGAGAAGACCCATGGCCGTGGCCATGACCCAGTAGCACAGGGCGATCGTCAGATACGGGCCCAGGTAGTTGAAGGTTTCCGCGACGATCTTGCCGGCGGTCATCGTCAGCTCCGGCACCGTGATGATCGACACGATGGAGGATTCCTTCAGCGTCAGGATGAACTGGTTGACCAGCATGGGCAGCGCGAACGTGACGGCCTGCGGCAGCTGGATGTGCCAGAAGACCTGCCGCCGTCCGATACCAAGCGACCCCGCGGCCTCGACATGGCCGCGCGGGATCGCGTTCCACGCGCCACGGAAAATTTCGCTGAAATAGGCCGCCGCGTACAGGGACAGCCCGACCACCCCGGCTTGCATGGCCGACAGCGTGATGCCCAGCGAGGGGAAGCCGAAGTACAGCACGAAGATCTGCACCAGGAATGGCGTGCCGCGAATCAGCCAGACGTAGGTGCGAATCGCACGCCGCACCCACTCTGGCCCGAACAAGCGCAAAGCGTTGAGGGCGAAACCCAGCACCAGGCCCAGCACCGCGCTGGCCAGGCTCAGGAACAAGGTGAGGCCCAGTGCAGGAATGAACTCATGGGCCTTCCCACCCATGTCCAGGAAGGCCATCATCGGTAGGCTCGCGCGAAGCGCGCCTCGAGTGCACGACCCAGCAAGGCCAGCCCAGAGGTCAGCAGCAGATAGACCAAGCCGACGAGGATGTAGATTTCCAGAGGACGGTAGGTCGTGGACACCAGTTCCTGGCCCGCCCGCATGATTTCGGTGACCGCGATGACGGAGATCAGTGAGGAGATCTTGACGATATCGATCAACTCGCTGACCAGTCCGGGCAGCGTATAGCGCACGACGCTGGGTAGCTCGATATGCATGAGGATGGCATGCCCCGGGATGCCAAACACCCTGGCGGCTTCGATCTGCCCCTTGGGGATCGACTCGAACCCCGCGCGCAGGATCTCCGACTGGAAGGCCGACGTATTCATACTCAGGGTGAGAATGGCCGCCAGCACGGGGGGGAGGTTGATCCCCACCGTGCTGGGCATGTAGAAGAACATCAGCAGTTGCACCAGCAGCGGCGTGCCGCGGAAGAAGCTGATGTAGGCCGCGATCACGTACTGGACGAGAGCGATCTTCAGCTTCCTCGCCTGATTGATCAGCACGCCCAGCGTGAAGCCAAGAGCAATGGCGGCGAGCGATACCAGGATGGTCATGCGCGCGCCGGCCAGCAAGGGCCCTGCATCCTGCAACCACCGCGCCGCCGCGCCCATGTCCGTCCCGGCCTCTTGCGCTGTTTACTTCGCCGCTTCCGGCACGGTGACCACGTCCGGCAGGTCCATGGTGAAGCCGAACCACTTCATCTGCAGCTCTTTGAGCTTGCCGGATTTTTTCAACTCGGTGATACGGTCATTGAAGAAATTGACCAGTGAGTCGCTGTTCGGCCCCTTGCGGCCGACGAAGCCGAAGTAGGACTTGGGTCCGATGACATCGGGCAGCATCTTGAACGTATCCGGCCTGGCCTTCACCAACGGGCCCAGGCTCGAGATGGACTGCGCCACGGCGTTGATCCGACCCGCTGCCAGATCCGCGAAGGCATCCTGGATGCTGACGTAGCCCTTAAGCTCCTTGGCGCCTGGCTTACCTTCCTTCTTCAGCTTGTCGTTGTAGATCTCGAGCACTTTCATCATGCCCGACCCCGCCTCAGATCCCACGACCTTGCCGCTGATGTCCTCCGGCTTCTTGATCGACGTGTCGCCAGCGTGCACCAGCAGGCCGACGGTCGCATCCGCCAACGGCTGGGTGAAGTGGAATTTCTCCACGCGCTCCTGGGTTTGGATCACCGCCGTGACCACGATATTGAACTTCTTCGCCGCCAGGCCGGGCAGGATGCCTTCCCATGGCACGTTCATCTGGTCGACTTTCACGCCCGGCAGGCCGGCCATGATGTAGTGCATGACGTCCTCGTCATAACCAACGATCTTCCCGTCCTTGACGAACTCGAACGGCGGGAAGGCCGCCTCAGTGCCGATCACGATTTCCTTTTTCGCCTTGATCTCGGAAAGAAGGTCGGCAGAAGCCGTCTGAGCCACGAAGGAGGTGGCGAAGGCTGCGAGAATCCCGGTGAGCAGAAGCATCTTCGGTTTCATGTTTGAGTCCCTTTACTGAGTCGCGATATAGTGGAAAGAAATGTGAAGCTCGTCCAACTGCGAGAGAGTTCCCCACTTGCGCCGGAGACTCTTCTCTTGTTGCCCTTGCCATCCTGGACTTCCTAGCACCGACGCTGCGGACTGCGTCCATTCCGGCAGGAACCACGTCGGTAATCTTGTGCACAAGACTCCATGCAAGATGCGTGCCATAGCCCGGCGGTACCCAAGCGATGCGCCACGCAGACAACATGTCACGCAAGACCCTAACTGTGACGGATGCCCCATCAACCGAGACATCTCGGACACTTGCCCAGCATGCTTCGGTCCAATTGGCACACCCCTTGCATACAAGCCTGGACACCCCTGTGATGCACATCCCGCCCGACCATCCCGCGTCCGCACGCTCCCGCACCACGAATCCAACGTGGGGAACATGCCGCGGCATCCGGCATCACCCGGTTCCAGTGCGCAAGGGGCACCGCCCTGGTGCGCCTTGCACCAAGGCCGCCGTATCGACCCATGCCAACATTGAGGCAAACCATGCACGACACCCCCACACCATCCGCTGACGCCCCGACCCACATCGACATGGTTCGATGCGCCGCGGCACAACTCGACCTCGTGCTGGCGGATGACGCCGTGCAGCGCATGGCAGCCCAATGGGCGCGCCTGCAAGCCATGGCCTCCATGCTGACGGAAGAGCATTTAGGCATTGCCGACGAACCCGCGCCGGTCTTCACGCCCTGAACGCCGGCGCACAGCCTCACCCAACAACCCTGCCGGCGAGACGATCTTCCATGACAACACCCGACTCCTCCATTCCGCTGCAAGCCGCCGGAACCCTGGCGCAGGCCATCACCGCCGGCGAGATCTCGGCCCTGGAAGTGACCGAACAGGCCTTGGCGCGCATTGCCGCGTTCGACGGGTCCATCAACGCTTTCACCGCAATCACGGCGCAGCGCGCACGCGACGAGGCGAGCAAGATCGACACCATGCGCGCGCAAGGCATCCCGCTGCCTCCACTGGCCGGCGTGCCCTATGCGGTCAAGAACCTGTTCGATATCGCCGGGCTCACCACGCTCGCCGGCTCGAAGCTGCTGGCCACGCAGCCCTCCGCCGTACACGACGCCGTGCTGGTGCAACGCATGCAGGCTGCCGGCGCCGTGCTGGTCGGTGCGTTGAACATGGACGAATTCGCCTACGGTTTCACGACCGAGAACAGCCACCACGGCCCGACGCGCAACCCGCACGATCCAACGCGCAGCGCCGGCGGGTCCTCGGGTGGAAGCGCTGCAGCGGTTGCCGCAGGCATGGTGCCACTCACGCTGGGCTCGGACACCAACGGCTCGATCCGCGTGCCGTCCTCGCTGTGTGGCATCTTCGGCATCAAACCCACCTTTGGCCGGCTGTCACGCCACGGCAGCTACCCCTTCGTCTACAACCTCGACCATCTCGGCGCCTTCGCGCGCAGCGCGGACGATCTGGTCCTGTGCTACGAAGCGCTCCGCGCGGGCGAACCGGCGCGCGCCGACACCGCGCCGATGCTGCCGGGCGCCCCCTTGCGCGTCGGCCTGCTCGGCGGCTATTTCCAAAACCACGCCGGGCCGCAAGCGCGCCAGGCTGCGCGCATGGCCGCCGATGCCCTCGGCGCGCGGGACGAGGTGGATTGGCCCGGCGTGGACGCCGCGCGCTCCGCGGCCTTTCTCATCACCGCCACCGAAGGCGGGCAACTACACCTGGACCATCTGCGCGTCCAGTACGACCAGATGGAACCCTTGTCACGCGACCGCCTCGCCGCTGGGGCCATGGTCCCAGCGGCCTGGTATGCACAGGCCCAGCGCGTGCGCGCGCGCTTTCACGCTCGCGCCCTGGAACTCTTCAGCCGTTACGACCTGCTCATCGCTGCTGCGACGCCGGTGCCGGCGCAGCCTCTAGGCAGCGAAGACTTCGAACTCGACGGCCGCATGCTGCCCACGCGCGCCAACATGGGCCTGCTCACCCAGCCCATCTCATGCATCGGCCTGCCGGTGGTCGCCGTGCCGATCCGGCATACGCCGGGCACCATGCCGCTGGGCGTGCAGCTCATCGCCCCGCCCTGGCGCGAGGACATCGCCCTGCGCGCCGCAAGAATGCTGGAAACCGAGGGCGTGGCGGTCGCCACCCCCGTTCCCTTCTGACCACACCCCAACCCCCATGCCCAACATGATCCCATCCACGATCAACCTCCCGGACGTCCTAGCCGAGGTCGAGGACGTGTTCGCGCGTTACGAGCAGGCGCTGGTAAGCAACGACGTCAACAGCTTGGACGCGCTGTTCTGGAACTCGCCGCACACCCTGCGCTATGGCGCAACCGAAAACCTCTACGGCTTCGACGCCATTGCCGCGTTTCGGGCCCAACGCCCGAGCCAAGGATTGGCGCGGCGCATTCGCCGCCGCAGCATCACCACCTTCGGCCGCGACTTTGCCGTGGCGAACATCGAATTCGAACGTAGCGGCAACCCGCGCGTCGCACGCCAAAGCCAGACCTGGGTTCGCTTCGAACAAGGCTGGCGTGTGGTTGCCGCACACGTGAGCTGGATGGAGGCGGCATGAAGACGGCCGCAGCGCGCACGAACAGCGTGACGCGCAAGGGCAAGCCCGCACCCAAACCGGCCTCGCGGGCCTTAGAAATCTACGCCCGCCTGCGCGAGGATGTGTTCGAGTTCCGCCTGCTGCCCGGCCAGCGCTTCACGGAATCGGAACTGGCCGAGTATTACGGAGCCTCACGCACGCCGGTGCGCGAAGCCCTGCTCAGGCTGCAGGCCGAGGGTCTGGTGCGCGGCTATTTCCGCAGCGGCTGGGAGGTCGTGCCCATCGACTTCGCCCGCTTCGACCATCTCTACGAATTACGCAAACTGATCGAGGTCCATGCCGTACGCAAACTGGCCATGCGCGAGGTAGCCGCCGATCTGCAAGGCCTGCTCGACAGGCTGGCGGCGACCTGGATCGTGGACAAGTCGCAGCGCCTGAGCGATTCCCGCAGCATCGCCGCCCTGGACGAAACCTTTCATACCGACCTGGTGACTGCCGCCGACAACCCCGAAATACTGCGGGTGCATGCCGACGTCACCGACCGCATCCGCATCATCCGGCGGCTGGACTTCACCTACGCCCATCGCGTCAGCACCACCTACGACGAGCACGCCGCCATCCTGCGCGCCATCCAGCGCCACAAGGCCGACCAGGCCGAGCTGCTGATCCGCGCGCACATCGACCGCAGCCAGATCGAGACCCGCAAGATCACCCTGCACCGGCTGCAGAGCGTGCGTACCGAGGCGCAGCAAGGCGTCCCGGTTTAAGGCGATCGAAGGACCTTGCCGGCCGCCCGGGTCGTCTGGGCATGGCGCTGGAACTCCTGCTTTGGCACGCATCTTGCATTTGCCTTTGCACACAAGATACCTGCGCATCCGCTTATAGGCATGCGCACCAACCTCAAGGAGCCGCCATGACTATGGCACCTCGCAATCCCCATTCCAGCCCCGGTTCTGGCGCCAGTTCCAACACCACAAGGCGAACCGTGCTCAAGGCCGGCCTGGCCGCAGGCGTAGCCGCCAGATTTCCAGCTCTGGCACGCGCCCAGGACAGCACCATCCGTATCGGCTTCTGGCCGATCGCGGCGGGCATTCCGCTTTATACCGGAGTCAATCAGGGCGTATTCAAACAGGCTGGACTACAGGTGGAGGCGGTCAAGTTCGCCAGCCCGCAGCAGGTGGTGGAGGCCATGATCGCCGGGCGCATCCACGGTTCCGCAAATGGCACCGCGTCGGCAGCTCTCGCGCTGGGCGATATTGTCGAGCCCGGATTGTCCAAGATCATTGCGGCCAACCCGGCAAACGCCAAACTGGTGCTTGACGAGATTCTGGTGGCCGCCAAGAGCAACTACAAGACGCTGGGCGAACTCAAGGGCAAGCGCATTGGCTGCGGCCCCGGCATTCAAAACGTCACACTCGCCAAGATTATTTTCGAAAAGAATGGCTATGCCGACGTCAAACCCATTGAAATGCCGGTTGGTCAGCACGTTGCTGCCCTGGCTGCTGGCCAGATCGACGCTGTCTACTCCCTGGAGCCGACAGGCACCGTCGGGCGACTCAATGGCACCACGCGCACACTTGAAGTTGGCGTGATCTCCAAATACGTCCTGGGTAATCCAATGGCACCATGGTTCGGCGGCGCCGCATCGCTCACATCGTCCTTTCTCAAGGCGCAGCCCGAACTGTCCAAACGCTATATCGCCGCTTATGTCCAGGCCATTAACCTGGTGCTTGCGCAGCCACAGCAGGTGCGGCCTGATTTGCTGGGTTACACCGCCATTGATGCCAAGCTCGCCGAAGCGGTGCCCTTGCCGGGATTTACAAACTACGCGCAATTCACGTCTTCTGACCTTGCTTACTTTCAGAAGTTTTTCGACGTCTTCACTGAACGCAAGATCTTCACCCGCAAGGTGGATGTCGCCTCCATGCTCTACCGCGCCTGAGCGGGGGCCAGGATGCAACGCCTGTTGCCCCTGAGCGGGCCGCTCGCGCTCTTGCTGCTGTGGCAGGTGGCGGTGTCGTCCCATTGGGTCAACCCGGTGCTGCTGCCGTCGCCAGGGGCCACCACCATGGCGCTCTGGAACAGCTTGGTCGACGGCAGCATGTGGCCCGATTTGCGCTCCACCCTGCTGCGCACCTTCGAGGCCTTTGCGCTCGCCGCCGTCATCGGCGTGCCCCTCGGCGTCGCGCTCGGCAGCGCGCCAGCCGTCTACCGCAGCGTCGAGTTCCTGGTGGACTTTTTCCGCTCCACGCCATCGTCCGCGCTCATCCCCTTGTTCATGTTGCTGTTCGGCCTGTCCGATCTGAACAAGGTGGCCATCTCGGCCTTTGCCGCCGTGCTCCTCATCCTGTTCAACAGCGCCTATGGCGTGATGCATGCGCGCAAGACCCGCGTGCTCGCGGTGAAGGTGATGGGCGTGTCGCGCTGGCATGTGTTCAAGGACGTTCTGCTGCTGGAGAGCCTGCCGCAGACCTTCGTCGGCCTGCGCACCGGCGTGAGCATGGCGCTGGTCATCGTCATCGTCGCCGAGATGTTCATCGGCTCCGACACCGGCCTGGGCCAACGCATCATCAACGCCCAGCAGGTGCTCAACATCAAAGGCATGTACGCCGCCATCCTGCTCACCGGCGTGCTGGGCTATGTGCTCAACCTGCTGTTCTCCCTGATCGAGCGCCGCTTCGTGCACTGGAGTGGCAAATGAGCGCCTTGGCCCGACTTCTCTCAAGGAAACGCAGGGCCGTCCCAAGCTTCCTTGACCCCCACGGGGGGCGGGCCGGCGAGCCGACCCTGGGGGCGCTCACAAGCCGCCGTGACGCGGCGACCAGCGCCGCCCTGCAAGCCGGCCTCGTGCGCCTGCCCGCAGCCGCCGACACCCACGTCACCATTCGCGGCCTGAACAAAAGCTTCGGCGGCGTGCCGCTCTACCGCGGGCTGGACCTGGACATTCCACGCGGCAGGATCATCTCCGTCTTCGGCCCCAACGGCTGCGGCAAGTCCACCCTGATCAACATGATTGCCGGCCTGCTGCCCGTCGACGGCGGCGAGATTCTGTTCGACGGCAAAAGCCTGCGCGACACCGTCATCGGCTACGTGTTTCAGAACTACCGCGAGGCGCTGCTGCCCTGGCTCTCGGCACGGCGCAACATCGAATACCCGCTGCTGCGCCGTGGCATGGCCGCGGCGCAGGTGAAGGCGCGGGTGGACGATCTGGTCGACGCCTTCGACGTGCGCTTCGACCTGCGCCGCCACCCCTACGAATTCTCCGGCGGCCAGCAGCAGCTCGTTTCCATCATGCGCGCCTTGGCGCCGCGCCCCGAGGTGCTGTTTCTCGACGAGCCCTTTTCCGCGCTGGATTACGAGATGACCCTGTTCATCCGCGACAAGCTGCAGGACGTGCAGGCGCACGACCGCACCACCACCCTCATCGTCTCGCACGACCTGGAGGACGCCGTCTTCCTCGCCGACCGCATCCTGCTGCTCACGCGTCGCCCCACCCGCATCGCCGCCGCGCTGGACTTCGACCTCCCACGACCCCGCGGCCCGGAATCGATTGCGGATGCGCGCTTCATCGAAGTCAAGTCGAGGGCGCTGGAGATTTTCAGGCGGGAAGTGTCGGCCGCATGAGCATCGAAGTGTGATGTGCACAACCAAGCATCGCCCGTATCTCACACCCGAAACTATTGATCCGGCCCTGTAATGTCTGCACTTTTTCAGGCACTCATCACTGAGACGCGCACCGTGTGGAGTTCAAATTTCATAGGGCCGGAGCAATAGCGCTAGATGGGCGCAAGTTTCGTGGGTCAGTGATTTGCAACCGGAATTCGGGCTTTTCAAGCACATCCAATTCAAACCACAAATAATCAGATGAATCTTTATCGTGAAATGGACAAGGCGAGACTCGATGCCGCCTATAACAATAGCGCGGCGGTTGCCGATAGCGCTGTGATCGTTGCAGGCTGGCAGGAGCGGAGCGAGCGACTGCGCACGACCCGCGCGTCCCTCCTCGACTTGCGCTATGGCGATGCCGAGCGCAACCGGATTGACTGCTTCGAAGTCGGTCCCGGCGCACCGTGGCTCGTCTTCATCCACGGCGGCTATTGGCAAATGCGCGCAAAGGAGAATTTCAGCTTCCTGGCGGCAGGGCCTCTGGCCCATGGCATCAGCGTCGCCTTCGTCGGCTACACGCTTGCGCCCGAAAAGCGACTGGACGGCATCGTTGCGGAAATTGCGGCGGCGTTGGACTGCCTGGCGCGACGGGTCGGCCCTGTCTATCTTTCTGGCTGGTCGGCTGGCGCCCACCTCACGGCAATGGCCATGGGGCACCCTGCGGTGAAAGGCGGGCTTGCGATCAGTGGCATCTTTGACCTTGAGCCGATGCGCCTGTGCTACGTGAACGACAAGCTGAGGCTGGACGAAGCTGAAGCGATACGCAATAGCCCAGTGGCCCTCCCTGCGCCCGGCAAGCCTTTGGTCGTCGCCTATGGAGGGGGTGAGTTGCCCGAGTTGCAACGTCAGTCGGTATCGTATTTCGAGGCGCTGCAATCGCAGCAGCCAGGGCGCCATGCATTGCTACGGCTCGACGGACATAACCATTTCTCCATCCTCGAAGAACTGGCTTCGCCGGCTGGTGCGCTTACGCACGCCGCACAGCGACTCATGGGCGTGCATTGAGCGCCCAGCTTCCGTGCGCGTTGCACCGTTTCACGACGGCGGTCGTTGAGGCAACCCTTTCCATGCCACGGTTCGTTGCCCAAACGAGGGGTTCGAAAGTGGCATGGATTTTGCGTGAAATGCAAGGCACGGATGGGTGGTGACTCGCCGATTGTTGATTGACGTTTGACAGGGTGGCTAGGGTTCCGGCTTCTTCACGAGGCGTCTGGTCCGAGAGCTGCCCGGCCCCTTCAGGGGGCTCCACGGAGGGACAAAAGCCCGGGAGATGAGCGACGCCGCTGACTTCCGTGCCATGTACAGATCCCTCGACTTCGGAGCCGCACCATGTTGACCCCTCGCCGAATCTTCATGCCGCTTGCGCCCAGCGCAGCGGCAGTGCGGGCTTGCTGGTCATGGCACCAGGACGCATGGCTTTGCGGGAAGGCGCATCAGGGCCAACGCGGCCGGGCGCGAGAGGTGCGCTGATCGCGGTTTTCCGCAGAACCAAGCAGCATTGAAAGGCGGAGCTTTCGCTGACGCGAAGGCCCATCGGTGTTCCATTTTCTCAAGGAGAAATCCATGTCCGCAATCGTCAGTCCGCAGCAAACCGTGGCCACATCCAGCACGGAATTGAAAGGCCGTTGGATTCAACTCGCGCTGGGCGTGCTGTGCATGATGGCCATTTCCAGTCCCCAGTATGTCTGGGCGCTCTTCACAAAGCCGCTGTTGGGCCAAGTTGGCGGCAGCCTGGCACAACTCCAGGTGACGTTTTCCATTCTCATCGTCCTGCAAACCTTCTTCTCCCCGTTCCAGGGGTTTCTGGTCGATCGCTTCGGCCCGAGATTGCTGCTGTCTCTCGGCGCCTTGCTCACCGGCCTGAGCTGGGTTTTATCGGCCAATGCGCACAGCGTCGGTCACCTTTATCTCACCTATGGGCTGCTGGGTGGGCTGGGCACCGGCATCGTCTATGTCGGCGTGGTCGGGCTGATGGTGCGCTGGTTTCCGCAGAGGCGTGGTTTCGCCGTCGGCATGGTTGCCGCGGGCTACGGCTTCGGCGCCATTCTCACGACCTTCCCGATTGCCTCCAGTCTGGCCTCGGTCGGTTACGCCCAGACCCTCACCCTGTTTGGCTACATCATCGGCGCAGTCGGCCTCATCGCGGCACAAGGCATCAAGCGGCCTCCGAGCCATGCGGCCATGCTGTCGGGCCACCCCGCCCAAAAATCGGCCGGCGTCGGGCCAGGCGCGATGCTGAAGACGCCGGTGTTCTGGTTGATGTTCGCGATGATGACCATGATGTCGACCTCCGGGCTCATGGTGATTTCCCAGATGGGCGCATTCGCCAAGGACTTCGGCGTGGCCAGCGTCCTGGTATGGGGCATGGCCGCGCTGCCGCTTGCCCTGACCATCGATCGCTTCACCAATGGACTGACGCGTCCCTTCTTCGGCTGGGTCTCCGATCGCATCGGCCGCGAAAATACCATGGCCCTTGCTTTTGGGCTTGAAGCGATTGCCATGTTCGCCTGGCTCGGCCTGCGCAGCGATCCGTTGTGGTTCGTGCTGCTGTCGGGCGTCGTCTTTTTTGGCTGGGGAGAGATTTTCTCCCTGTTTCCTTCGACCCTGACGGACACCTTCGGCATCCGCCACGCCACCACGAACTATGGTTTCCTGTACATGGCCCAGGGCGTCGGTTCGATCCTCGGCGGCCCGATTGCCGCGCTGGTGCACCAGTCCACCGGAAGCTGGGTGCCGGTCTTCGGCATGATGATTGGTTTGGACATGGCCGCAGCATTGCTCGCGCTTTTCGTGCTCAAGTCCCTGCGAGCCCGGTACATGGCGGCGCGTTGAACCACCCGCAGCCACCCGTTGCCGTTGATGCAACGCCATCACGCAAGCCTATGGCGATGACAGCCCCGGCAAGGGAGCGGTTCGATCGAAGGGATCTGGTTCTGGGGTTGTTGGCCTTCGCCTCGAGCGCGACGGATGTCATCGCGTTCGTGAAGCTTCAGCAAGTGTTCACGTCGGCCATGACGGGCAACACGGCCCTTCTTGGCTTGGCAATCGGGCAAGGCCATCTGTTTGCCGCCATCCATTCCCTCATCGCCTTGTGCGGCTACATTGCCGGGGTTGCACTCGGGGCAACCATTCACACGCGCAGTGTGCGGAAGGATCTGCTCGTTCTGCTGGGCGTGGAGGCGATGTTCATGGGCCTATTTTTGGCGCAATGGCGCCTTGTCGGATTTCCCGCCGCGGGGATTGGGCTCTGCACCTTGATTGCATCCTCGGCCATCAGCATGGGGGTTCAAAGCGTCGCCGCAAGAAAAGTGAACCTCGACGGCATTCCGACCGTGGTCTTTACCAGCACATTGACGAGCATCGTGATGACGCTGATGCATGCAAGTCTGGGCCGAGGAGCCATTTCGATCTTCACCGCCAAGCGCCAATTGCTGGCCTTCGGAATCTACGCATGCGGCGCGACCATGACGGCCCTACTGCTTTGGCAAGCCATCCCCCTGGCAATTTCTGCTCCCCTGCTTGCGGTCATGGGTGCCCTGGCGATTCAAATGATGCCGTTGCGCGAAAAACCCCCGGTCGCCCCATAAAACCACAAACCGAGCGGTCAAGTGCCTCGCATCCTCCGAGTCCTCGGCATCGGGTTTAAACACCATGGGTGACGTTCACTTCTGCAAACGATACGAGCCTCGGGGGCAGGCCGATCTGTCTGCTGCACCAGGCTGCAGCGTCCAAGGTCTTGCGATCATCCAGATAGGCCCCGACCACCTGCAGGCCCAAGGGCAGGCCGGTCGGGCCGAAGCCGACCGGAAAGGTCACGGCCGGCACGCCCATGAGGGTCCAGATGCCACAGAAGCTGGCATCTCCGGTGTCAACCAAGGTTGGCGGCGCCTCCCCGGTGGCGGGCGGCGTGACGATCGCATCGAAACGCGACAGCAGCGCTCGCAACTCCGCGCGCATGCCCTTGGCGGCAGCCAGCGCGGCGGTGTAGTCAACCGATGAGACCTTCAGCCCGGTTTCGATCAGATCATCCAGCGCGGCGCTGGTCTTGCCAGGATTGGCAGCACGCAATGGAGCATAGATCTGGGCCCCCTCGGCCATCAGGATGGTTCGCAGCACGTCCAGCGCGTCCTGGAAGGAAGGGGGAAGTTCGACGTCTTCGACAACCGCACCGGCCCGGCCGAGCGCAGCCAGATTGGCGTCCCACATGGCGCGCTGGGCCTCGTCGGCCAGTCGCCACACCGGCGTACGCACCGCGGCCAGGCGTCGCTCGCCGGCGGGCAAATCCGCTGCGGCGGCCTCGCCCGGGTGCAAGACCGCAGCGGCAAGGCTTCCAGGGTCCAAGTCATCCTGACCGGCCAGGCAGGCGGCGAGATAGGCTGCGTCGGCCACGCTGCGGGCGAAGACGCCCACATGGTCCAGGCTATGGCTCAGGGGATGAACCCCGGCGCGGGAGATCAAGCCGAAGCTCGGCTTGTAGCCCACCACGCCGCAATAGGCCGCGGGGCGGATCACCGACCCCACCGTCTGGGTGCCGAGGGCGGCAGGAACCATGCCGGCGGCAACGGCAGCGGCCGAACCACTCGAAGACCCACCCGGCGTATGCCCGAGGTTCCAGGGGTTGTGGGTCTTGCCGGGGTTGCGCCAGGCGAACTCGGTGGTCACGGTCTTGCCCATGACGAAGCCGCCGGCGTCCTGGAGGCGACGCACGACGGTGGCGGATACGCGCGGAACGTGCGAGGCGTGGATCGGCGAGCCCATGCGTGTCGGCACGCCAGCGGTCGCCATGATGTCCTTGACGCCGATTGGCAGGCCATGCAGCAAGCCGGGTTGGCCGCCCTGTCTCATCCGCGCGTCTGCTTTGCGCGCCGCCAGGAGAGCGGCATCGGGATCCAGCCATTCCCAGGCCTTGATTTGTGCCTCCGCCTGATTCACCCGGCTCAGGCAGGCGCGGACCAAATCCTCACTGGTGCATCGACCGCGTCGAAGCGCATCCAACGCTTGCAGCAAACCCATTGCTTCCAGTTCCATGCACAGACTCCACGTTGCTGTGACGCCTTGAATGCCCTGGCCTCCCACGCTGCCAGGTTTGAGAGCGGACGGTTTTCAGGGACTGGCCGGGCGTGGCGCAGCGTCTGCTGCATTGCGCATCCATGCATGCCCGCCCTGGCCTAGCCGCCTGAACTCAGGGCTTCATCGCGATGGCCTTGTCCGCGTAAGCCGTGTTGAACACCTTGTCAAAAGGTGGAATGTCCTTGAGGTTGCCCAGGTACACCTGCGTCTTCATGGCCGTATCGAAGGCGGCCGGCGATGTGGCCACGCTCTTGGGATAGACGTCACCCGCGATCATCCGCTTGACGGCGTTGTCCACCACGACGGGGTCGAGGCTGGGGAATTCGGTCTTGGCCACCGCGATGGCGCCAGCCGGGTCGGTCGAGATGTAGCGCATGGCGAGTTCCATGCCGTCCACGAAACGCTGGATGGTGTCGGGATCGGTCGTCTTGCGCGTGGTCACCGACGAGAAGGCATAGGGGCCGTACATCTTGGGAAAGCCGAAAATCACCTTCATGCCCTTGGCCACGGCCTGGTCGAGGCCCGGCTCGTACATCACCGCCACCTGGGCCTGATGCGCAAGCAGCGGCCCGACCTCATTGCCGATCTGCACCTGGGTCATCTTCAGGTCCTTGTCGGGATCGATGCCCTTCTCCTTCATCAGCTTGATAAACAACGAGGTGCTGGTGGTGGGCATCATGCCGGTGGAAATGGCGACGCCCTTCAGGGAGTCGCCCCCGGTGTACTTGAATGCGGGATCGGCCGCCAGCCAGACCGCGGCACGGTTCACCACGTTCGACACGATCTCCAGCTGCGCGCCCTTGGAGATGGCGATGGTCGTCCACTCCGGGCCATGGATGGAGAATTCCGCACTGCCTGAAATCACCGCCGACAACGCCACGCTGGGCGACCCCGCGGTCTGCTTCACCACGTCCAGCCCTTCTCTCTGAAAGTAGCCCTTGTCCATGGCCACGTACAGAGGCAGGTACAGCAGGGACTGAAAAGCCTGGGAGACCACCACCTTCTTCGGCTCCGCATGCGCAGGCGCCGAGGCGACCATTGCCGACAGGCTGGCGGCCAACACCAGCGAGACCTTCTTCAACCAAGTCAAGCCCATTTTTTTCTCCCGGAAGTTGAACAACCCAACGAACATCAAACACGCAAGCGCTGACCGGAGTCCGACTGGCGCCAGGGCAAGAGATAACGCTCGATACGATCGACCACGTAATACAGAACGAAACCGACGAACATCAACGCGAACAGTCCGACCCAGACGGTGTTCAGGTCATACAGGGACGAGGCGTTGAAAATCAGATGGCCGAGCCCCTTGGACGATGAAATGAATTCCCCCACCACCGCGCCCACCAGGCCAAAGCCGATATTGATGCGGAAGGTGGAGATGATGGCCGGCAGGGTGGAAGGCACCACCATCTTGAAAAAGACCTGGTGCTTGGAGGCGCCCAGCGCGAGCAGCAGCGACTGGAGATCGTGATCCGCGTTCTTGGCCGCCTCGTAAGCCGCGATCAGGGCCACGATGGCCGTCAGCGAAACCGCGAGCATGATCTTCGACACCAGACCCGTGCCGAACCACAGGATGACGATGGGCGCGAAAGCGATCTTGGGCACGCTGTTGATGGCCACGACGAAGGGCTCGACGATCCGGGCGAACGTTGGCGAGTACCACAGGGACAGCCCCACCATCGAGCCGACCAGGCTGCCGATCAGAAAGCCGGAGATGGCCTCCATCAATGTGACCTCCGTGTTCATCCAGAGGGAGCCGTCGCGCAGGGCCTGCCACAACTTCTCGAAAATCCCGACAGGCGAACCCACCAGGAACGCCGAAATCAGCCCGGCGTGGACGCCCCACTGCCAAGCGGCCAGCACGGCCGCCACCATCCCGATCTGGATCGTCGCCGTGAAGAGCGCGCTCCTGAACGCTGGCGGGAGTTTCCACCTTGAACCAGCAACCCTGGCTGCATCCTGCAACGGGCGACCCAGAGCTTCCGCCATGCTCACCTCCCCACCTTGGTTTGAATTTCCAGCTCGGCGCACAGGGCATGGAAATAGCCCGAGAAATTGGGATCGCTGCGCGCCTCGATCGGCGTGCGCTGCGCGATGTCGATGGTGTGCACCGCCTTGACGCTGGCCGGCCGGGTTCCAAGCACCACCACCCGCTTCGACAGGGCCACTGCCTCGTCGATGTCATGGGTCACCAGGATCACGGTCTTCTTGAAGGTCTCCACCGCCTCCACCAGCACCCCTTCGAGATACAGGCGCGTCTGATAGTCGAGCGCGGAGAAAGGCTCGTCCAGCAGGATGACCTGCGGGTCGTAGATCAGTGTCCTGATCAGCGCCACGCGCTGCTTCATCCCTCCGGACAGCGCCTTGGGATAGGCGTGTTCGAAACCTGCCAGGCCATAGGTGTAGATGTACTCCATGGCAATGTCCCTGCACTCGTTCAGCGGGGTGCCTCGCAGCTCAAGGCCCAGAACCACGTTCTGCAGGACAGTGCGCCAGGGCAGCAGCAGGTCCCTCTGCAACATGTAGCCCACCTTGCCGCGCAACCCGTTGACGACCACGCCATCCATGCGGATTTCGCCTTCGTCCGGTTGAAGCAGGCCGGCGATGATGTTGAACACCGTGGTCTTGCCGCAGCCGCTGGGGCCGATGATGCTGACGAAGTCCTGGTCGTCGACGTCGAAACTGAGCTTGTCGAGCACAGGGACCTCCCGGCCCTTGGCCTGGAAGCTCTTGCTCACGTTGCGCAACGAGAGTTTGGGTACGCCTGTCGCCATTTTTGGGGGTCAATCCGATCTGAAAATACCAATCTGGGTATGAAGATGAAATGCATAAACCATGCCAAAGCGAGCCTACTTTGGCGGGCTCAATCGCACCCCATCCGCACCATGCAAGCCGTCGATTCAAAATCAAGGTCAATATTGGGGCAATCGCGCCCTAAAACTGAACACCGCGCGTCAAGGCACCGTCCACGACAAGATTTGCGCCGCTGACGAAGCTTGCGGCCGGGCTGGCAATGAAGGCCACCGCCCGCCCAATCTCCTCGGGGCGCCCCATACGGCCCGTTGGATTCAGCGCCAAGGCCTCCGCATAGAGCGTTGGGTTATTGTTTTGGATGTGCTCCCATACCCCGCCTTCAAAATAGATATTGCCAGGCGAAACGGTATTGGCCCGAATGCCCTTGGCCGCATTCTGGAACGCGATGCCCTGGATGTAATGAACAATGGCCGCCTTGAACGTCCCATAAGGCCCGGCCGCGAAATCGATTTCACGGCCCCAGACGCTTGAGATCGCGACGATCGAGGCGGCCCGGCTTTCTTCGAGGAAGGGCATCGCGGCATCCACCAAATGCACCGTGCCCATCAGGTCGGTCTCGAATTCACGGCGCCAGGACTCCTCATCCTGCCCAATGGCCAAGGCGCTGACATTCGCCACGACGATATCGAGCCCGCCCCACTGCCCGGCGACCTCGCGCACCCAGCCCTGCAACAGGCCGCGATTCGAGACATCGACCGTGCCGCCGAGCGCCTCGACGCCATGCTCCCGCAGCGCAGCCGCAGTCCGCGCCACGGCATCAGCATCGCGCGCACAGATGGCGACATGCGCGCCTTCCTGCGCGAAAGTCTCGGCGATGGACCGACCGATGCCCTTGGTGGCGCCGGTCACGACGACCTTCAAACCCTTCAGTTTCAGATCCATGTTTCAAACCCTCGCGATGCGCCGTCAAATCGGTTTCAGGTATTTCTTGCGAATTGCCGCACCCACCGTGTATTTCGGGTCGACGAAATTACCCAGGCGAACCTGTCCGCACTGGCTGAGCATCATGTAGGCGTCCCAGAGGTCGAAGCCATATTCCTTCGCCATCCATCGCACCAATTCGTGATAGGCGATGCGCGTCGCATCCTCCAGCGGCCGGGCACTGCCGATCGCCATGACCAACTGGTCCGTTTCCAGGCGCGGCCAGGCAATGTTCCAGTCCTTGATCAAATCGACATGGATGGTCGTCGTGGTGGCGAATTCGACGGCGGTCCCGCAGACCTCGCCATCACCCTGACAGGCGTGGGCATCGCCGATGAACAGCCGCGCACCTGCCGAACGCACCGGCAGGTAAGTAATGCTTCCCGGCCCCATGTCCGGTACGTCCATATTCCCGCCATGGTTATCTGGAGTCAGGGAGTTGATGGAATCGATCTCGGGAGAAAGACTGAGCGTTCCAATATGCGGGCGATAAGGCAACATCACGCGCTTGCTCCAATAAACGCCTTCTTCGTCGAGATCGATCTTGCGCGTGATTTCAGGCAACGGATCATTCAGCGTCGCCGTGTACTCCGTGCCGGTCAAGGCGCCGAATCGCGGAATCAGGCAACACGTGCCGCGCGGGTTATCGCCACGTGGTTTGATCGATTCGATATGGATGGCGACAACGTCCCCTTTCTCGGCTCCGGAAATCATGATTGGCCCATTTTGCGGATTCAGAAATGGAACCTGCAATTTCTGGCTCGGCAAATCCTGCTCGGTCTTGATCTTTCCCTCGAAGGCATCGCGCGTCTCGATGATCACGCGGTCACCCGGCTTGATTTCCATGACGGGTTCCGAATACGGGCCGATCGTGTAATGGAACTTGCCTTGCCGCCCCTCCGTGAGCTCATGCGTCTCCCCCAATTTCCCGCCTGCGACGCCGCGCGTGTGCATGATTGAATCTTCAAGCCAATTCATCTCCACTCCCTCATCAGAATCCATGAAAACAGGCCCAGACAGGCTGACCCCACTTGTCCAAACAGAAAAAAACCGTCAAACCGCAATCAGACTGCGCACATCGTCCCGATCCATGTCTGCCCCCCTTCCGGTCGCAACGACCTGCCCCCGGACCAGAACGACATAATCGTCCGCAACCGATTGTGCAAAATCGAAATATTGCTCGACGAGCAAGATCGAGAGCTCGCCCTTGAGCGACTGGATCACGCCCTCGATTTGCTGCACGATCGACGGCTGAATCCCCTCGGTCGGTTCATCCAGCACCAGGATCGAAGGATTCGTCAGCAGCGCCCTGCCGATCGCCAGCTGCTGTTGCTGCCCGCCGGAGAGATTGCCCGCCAGCCGGCCCCGCATCTGTTTCAAGACCGGAAAGATCTGGAACACATCCGTGAACCCGAACCGCGCCTTCACGCTCTTTTCGCCGCCATAGGCGCCGACCTTCAGGTTCTCCTCGACCGAAAGCTCGGGGAAGATGTCGCGCCCCTGCGGCACGTAGCCGAGGCCGGCTGCAACCCGCTTGTGCGTCGGCAGGGCAGACAAGTTCCGGCCGTCGAGCGCGATCTCGCCGGCCTCGATGGGCAGCAGGCCCATGAGGCACTTCAGCAGCGTCGTCTTGCCGACGCCATTGCGCCCGAGCACCACGGTGCAGGCGCCCTCCGCCACGCAAACCGAGACGTTGCGCAACGTGTGGCTGCTGCCGTAGTACTGGTTGATTCCCTGCATGCGCAGCGTCATGATCAGCGCCCCAGATAGACCTGGATCACGCGAGGATCGTTGCGGATCTTGTCCATCGCGCCCTCGCCGAGAACGCTGCCCTCGTGCAGCACGGTGACCAGATCGGCAATCTGGCCGACGAAGTCCATGTCGTGTTCGATCACCACCACCGCGCGCTCCGGCGACTTCAGCCGCGCGATGAGTTCCGCGGTGCGCTGGGTCTCGTGGTCGCTCATGCCGGCCACGGGCTCGTCGAGAAGCAACACCTGCGGATCGGCCACCAGCATCATGCCGATTTCCAGCCACTGCTTCTGGCCGTGCGACAGGGTTCCCGCGAGATGGTCCGGGGCGTCCGCCAGGCCGATCAGGTCCACCACCTCGCCGATCTTGCTGCGCTGCTCGCCGCTCAAGCGGGAGCGCAACATGTCCAGATAGCCCCGCCCGCGGCGGATCGCGAGTTCGAGATTCTGTTCAATGCTCAGCGCCTCGAAGATGCTGGGCTTCTGAAATTTCCGGCTGATGCCGTGGCGCGAAATCGATGCCTCGTCGTGCCGCGAGAGGTCGATCGTCTTGTCGAGGTAGACCTGTCCGCGCGTCGGGCGCGTCTTGCCCGTGATGACGTCGAGCAAGGTCGTTTTCCCGGCGCCGTTCGGGCCGATGATGGCGCGGACTTCGCCATAGCGAATCTCCATGGTGAGGTTCGTGATGGCCGCGAACCCGGAAAAATTGACGTGCAGGCCATCCACGTAAATTGCAGTGTGTTGTTTCATCGTCAGTCGTCGCTGGGCTCGATCCGCGTTCCTGGGCAGCGCCTGGCCTCAGCGCGGCAAACGCGCCAACGCCACTCTCGTCTCGCCCCAGAGTCCACGCCCCATCGCGATGGTGATGAGCAGCGTGACGCCGGCAAGGATGAAGGGCCAGACGCTGGGCGCCGCGGCGGTCAGCCAGAACTTCAGGCCGTTGACGAGAATCGCGCCGACGATGGCGCCGATCAGCGTGCCACGGCCGCCGATGGCGACCCACACCGCGATTTCGATCGACAAGCTCGGCGACACGATCGTGGGATTCACGATGCCGACCTGCGGGACGTAGAGCATTCCCGCCAGGGCCGCCAGCACGGCGGAAAGGCCCCAGGCCAGCAGCTTGAGCACATGCGTCTTGTAGCCAAGGAAGCGCATGCGCGCCTCGTCGTCGCGAATGGCGACCAGCGCCCGCCCCAGGCTCGACCCGGCCAGGAAACGCAGCAGCAGGTAGGCGGCGGCGAGCACCAGGCAGGCAGCCACCGCAAGCCCGATCTGCGTCGACACGCTGGCCAGCGGAAAGCCCAGGATGCGCGTGAAGCCGGTCAAGCCATTGTTGCCGCCCAGGCCGACATCGTTGATGAACAGCAGCAGCATCAAGGCATAGGTCAGCGCCTGGGTGATGATCGAAAAATAGACCCCGTTGATGCGCGACCGGAACGTGACGAAGCCGAACAGCGTCGCCACCGCGACCACGAGCAGCATGCACAGCACCAGCGTGGCACCGAAACCGGACAGGAGATGCCACAACGGCGGGAAGTCGCTCCAACCCATGTACTGCATGAAATCGGGCAGGACATGCGTCTGGGCATAGGCGGCATTCAGCAGATACATGCCCATCATGTAGCCGCCGATGCCGAAGAAGATGCCATGGCCGAGGCTCAGCATGCCGGCCATGCCCCAGACCAGGTCGAGCGCCAGGGCGAGCAGGGCGAAGCTCATGATCTGCCCGATGAGGTTGATGCTGAACAGTGAGAGGGACAAGACGCTTCCATGCGGGAACGCATAGTGCGAGACCGGCATATAGACCGCCAGCAGGACGATCAGCGCCGCAAATCCGATTTCGATCCTGTGCTCAAGACGTTTTTTCATCAACATGGCGGCTGTGGCTCCATCGATTCGGCGTCAGCCGCGCGTCTTCACCGTGAAGAGCCCGTTGGGGCGCTTCTGGATGATGAGGACGATGATGAGCAGCACGGCGACCTTGGCCGCGACCGCCCCGTAAAAAGGCTCGATGAACTGGTTGATCTCACCCAGCGCCAGGGATGAAACCGCCGTGCCCACCAGACTGCCGGCACCACCGAGCACGACGACCATGAAGGCGTCGATGACAAAGCCGGCGCCCATGAAGGGGTTCACCGAGGCGATCTGGGTCAGCACCACGCCCGCCAGTCCGGCAAGCCCCGCGCCCATGGCGAAGGCCAGCCGGTCGATGCGCTGGGCGGGCACGCCGAGGCATTTCGCCATGTCGCGGTTTTGCGTGGTGGCGCGCATCAGCAGGCCGATGCGCGTGGTGCGGATCACCGCGTAGGTCGCCAGGAAGACGGCCAGCGAGAAGCCGATGGCGAAGAGCCGGTTGTAGGTGACGAAGAAGCCGCCGACGACCTGGGCTCCGCCGTTCAGGAAGGACGGCGTGATGAACTCGACGTTCTGCGACCCGAAGACGAGCTGCACCAGCTTGATGATGGCGATGCTCACCGCCCAGGTCGCGAGCAAAGTCTCGAGCGGCCGGCGGTAGAGAAAGCGGATCACGCAGTACTCGAGCAGCACCCCGAACAACCCGCAGGCCACGAAGGCTACCGGGATCGCGACAAAAATATAGGCGCCGAACATGCTGGGCGCATACACTCGCATGAGGTGCTCGACGAGATAGGTGGCATAGGCCCCCAGCATGATGAATTCGCCGTGCGCGAGGTTGATCACGCCCATCAGGCCGAAGATGATGGACAGTCCGATGGCGGTGAGCAGAAGAATCCCCGCGTAGCTCAGGCCGCTGAAGAGGATCGACAAGCCATTGCCGATGGCCAGCCACTGGTCGATGCTCCGCAGCGCCGTCTTGGCGGCATCAGCGAGCAGCGGGTTCGCCTGCACTTGCTGGTTGGCCAGGTAGTCGGTGAGCAGGGTGCGCGAGCTTTCGCTGGGCACGCCGCCGAGGGCCTCGATCGCGCCCAGCTGTTCCTTCTTGTCGCTGGAATACAGGCCGCGTTTGGCCATGGCGAGCGCCAGCGTGGCTTTGATGTCGGCATCGCCCTGGCGCTGGATGGCACGGCGCAGGATGTCCGGATCGAGCAGCATGAAGAATTTGCTGACCTGCGCCGCAGCCTTCTCGCGCAAGTCCCGCTGCTTGCTGAACAGGTCCATCTCGGCCGTCGCCACCGCGAGCTTGCGCATCATCACGATGGTTGGAACGTAGGGCGTCCCGGCAGGCGCGGCCTGTGCGGGCGCCAGCGTCACGGCGTCGACATGGCCTTCTTTCTGCGTGATGACCGCGCCGCCGTGGGAGTCGCAAGTCAACGCTCCATCGCGAATGGCCAGCACCAGGGTGGTGGCCCAGGCGCGGTTCGCCGCGTCGGCCTGCGTGCCCAGGCCGACCAATTTGGCCAGCGCATCCGGATGGTCGCCTTCGGCGCAGAAGGCCTTGACCGCCGCAGCGCGCAGCGGATAGGCCGGTTCAGTTGTTGAAGCGGCCGCGGCATGGCTGCCCATGGCGCACAGGCTGAGCGCCATGGGCAGCCATGCCCTGGGCAACCACTGTTTCCAATCGATCATGCTGGCTTCCGTGAACGTATCGTCAGCGTCGCTCCGTGCAGCCCGCGAAGGACCGCGGGCCGCGCGGGCTCGGCGTGTGAGATCAGGCCTTGACGAACGGGCTGAACGGAATGGGCTTGACGATGTCCTTCGACTTCCACAGGATGTCGAAGCCCTGATTGGCGTTGATCGAACCGATCATGTCGCCGCGCCAGAGATACTGGTTCGTCATGTCCATCTTGTCGACGTAGCCCGCCGGATCGTCGATCGTCAGCCCGGCAAGCGCCTTGCGCACCGCGGCCGTCTTGGTGGACTTCGCCTTCTCGACGGCCTTGGCCCAGAGGTTGAGGCCGAGATAGGTGGAGACCATCGGATCGATGACCATGTCCGGGCGGTGCTTCAGCTTGTTGGTCTCGACGTAGTTCTTCCACTCGGCCTTGAGCTTGGTGTTCAAGGGCGTGTTCACGTTCTGGAAGTAGTCCCAGCAGCTCAGGTTCCCGACCAGCGGCTTGGTGTCGAGGCCCTGAAGGTCACTGTCCACGACGTCAAGACCGAGGATGGGAATGTCGGTGGCGCGAACGCCCTGGTTGACGGCTTCCTTGAACAGCGCGGGGATGGAGTCCCCGACGACGGTCATCACGACGATGGCCTGGCCGCCCGGCTGCGCGGCGAATTCCTTGATTTCCCGAACGATGGTCTGGAAATTCGACTGGCCGAACGGAACATAGTGTTCGCGCCAGGCGGATTCCGGAATCCCCTTGGTCTTCCAGTAGCCCTTCAGAATCTTGTTGATCGTGCGCGGCCAGACATAGTCGCTGCCGATCATGTAGAAGCGCTTGGCGCCGCCCCCGCTGGGGCTCATCAGGTATTCGACGGCGGGCAGCACGGAGCTGCTGGGCGGCGAATTCAGGTAGACCACATTCTTCGAATCCTCCTCGCCCTCGAAGTGCAGCGGATAGAACAGCAGGCTGTCCTGCGCCTCCACCACCGGCAGCACGGACTTGCGCGAAACCGAGGTCCAGCAGCCGAAGATGGCGGCCACCTTGTCGCTCAGGATCAGGCGCTTGGCGAGCTGGGCATACATCGGCCAGTCCGAGCCCGGATCGACGACGACCCCCTCGACCTTGCGGCCCAACACACCGCCGCGCGCATTGATCTGGTCGATGGTCATCAAGGACATGTCCTTGAGGAGCGACTCGTTGTTCGCCATCGTCCCCGACTGGGAAAACAGCAGGCCGAGCTTGATCGGCTCCTTGCTCCCGGCGGCCTGCACCGATTGCGGCAGCGTGGTCCCCGCGACGGCGGCCACGCTCGAACCGAGGGCGGAAAGAAAGACACGTCTTTTCATGACATAGCTCCAACAAAAAAGGGGGTCCGAAAAACACAAATAAAAAAGCCCGAAACCAGGCATGCTGGTTTTCGGGCTTCTATGGCCGGTGCCGCTCGAGACGCCTTTGTCAGGAACGACTTGAATGAAGTCGGATGGATCGGGGCACTAACTTGCCGCGATGTCGACGATCGACTCAAGCAAGGGCCGTGCCAGAGACCGGGCGACATCGCTTCGCCCCGGGCAACAGGCGGCGACACACATGGATGACGCAAGGCACAGCCCACTAAGCACGGTTCTTGCTCAAAAGACATGCCCATGCCGGGTGTGCCCAAGCCCCAATGTGGCGCACGATGCATGTTCGCTGTGCATGCGCATCAGGTTTCGCCCCAATGCTGGGCCACACATCTTCCCGCCACGCCATCTTTCTCCACACCATGTCGCATTCCAAAGACGGCCCCATCAAGATCGGGGTTCTGTATTCCACCACCGGCGTGACCTCCATCGTCGAGCAAAGCCAGCAGCGCGCCGTCATCATGGCGGCCGAGGAGGTGAACCGCGCGGGCGGCGTCCTCGGGCGCGAGATCGAACTGGTCTGCGTGAATCCCGAAAGCAATCCACGCCGCTACGCGGGTCTGACCGAGCAGCTCATCCTCGAACACGACGTGCGCCTCATCTTCGGCTGCTACATGTCGAGCACCCGCAAGGCGGTGATTCCCATCGTCGAGCGGCACAACGCCTTGCTCTTTTACGCAACGCCCTACGAGGGCTTCGAGTACAGCCGCAACGTGATCTATGCGGGGGCTGCGCCGAACCAGAACTCGCTGCCCCTGGCCGGGTTCATGCTGTCGCACTTCGGCTCGCGGGTGTGGATGGTGGGGTCCGACTACATCTGCCCGTACGAGTCCAACCGCGTCATGAGCGACCTCATCCTCGAGCGCGGCGGCGAGAAGATCTCCGAAACCTATCTTCCGCTCGATGCGCCCTGGGAAAGCTATCTGGAGGTGGCGCACAGGATCAGGAACGCCATGCCCGACTTCATCTTCTCCACCGTCGTCGGCGAGGGCATCCCCCTGCTGCACCGCGCCTTCGCCGCCGTGGGGCTGGACCCCTATGCGATGCCGATCGCCAGCCACATGACCAGCGAGGCCGAGGTCTCCATCATGGGGGCCGATCTGGCCGAAGGCCATATCACCTGCGCCGCCTACTTCCAGTCGGTCGACACGCCGGAGAACCGACAGGCCATCGCACGGTACCGCGCAAGGTTCGGCGAGCGCCTCGTCACCAATATGTGCTGGGAGGCGGCCTACTTTCAGCTGCACATGCTGGCCGACGCCATCCGGCGGGTCGGAAGCGACGATCCGGAACATCTGCTGCGCGTTCTTCCGGGCCTCGAATTCGACGCGCCCCAGGGCCGCGTGCGCATCGACGAGCACAACCATCACACCTATCTCCAGCCGCGGATCGGCCGGGCCAACGCCCAGGGCCAGTTCGACATCCTGGCCAGCGCCCCGGAGCGGGCGAAGGCCGACCCCTACGTGGTGTCCCACTCGACGCCGGACTGGCTGGGCACGGAGAACCGGAAGCACCCGGGGGCGGAGGAGCGCGCATGACACGCGTGCCCGAGCCCGCTTCGGTGCTGCGGCAGATCCGCTCGCTCCAGGTGATCGTGATCCATCCGCAGGATCAGGATGGCGAAGAACTGTCCGCCCAGTTGCATCGCATCGGCTGCAAGGTCCAGACCTACTGGCCCGAGCTCAAGGTTCTGCCGCCGGAAGCCGGACTCATCCTGCTGGCGGTGCGGCCGGAAACGCTGGGCATCGAGTACCCCTGGATCGGCCAGCCCTCCACGCCGCCGGTCATACCCGTGGTCACGTACGAAAACCCCATCACCATCGAGGCCGTGCTGCAGCTCGACGCCTTCACCACCATCGCCTCGCCGGTGCGCTCGTTCGGCCTGCTGACGGCCATCGCCGTGGCCCTCATGCAGCACAAGGCGCGCAACACGCGCGAGCATTACATCCAGCGGCTCGAGCAGAAGTCGGCCAAGCAGCGCGTCGTGCAACAGGCCAAGCAGATCATGATGGAGGCGCGCGGCCTCTCCGAGGACGAGGCCTACTCGCTGCTGCGCGCGCAGTCCATGCTCAAACGCGCCAACATCGAGGACATCGCCCACAACATCGTCGAGGCCCACAAGACGCTTGGGTTCTAAGACGACCGCATGTCGAAGCCGTCTGTGGACTTTGCCCGGTGCATCCCGGTTTCGTCTCGCGCAGCAGGCCAGCGGTTGAACAGGGTGAAGTCATCGCCCACGAAGCCGAGGAGAAAGGGCGCAGCGATGAAGGCATGAGGGAATGCGGCCCGTTGAGCTGATCGAAGAAAAGAACCAACCCTAGCCCAGGCCCTAGAGTCTCCACGCCAACTCATTCATGAAGGGCTTGGCCTTGACGCGCACCTTGAAATAATGCCTTGCGGATGATCGCATGCACCCCAACATTGCCATCGACGACCTGGGTGATTCCAAAATCAACAGCAACTGACATGAGAGAAATCGCTTCATCTTCGGTCAAGCCCTGGCATGACATCAGGAATCGGCGTGTCTTGCGAAAGGCATCGCGCATCGCCAGGTCGATGGAGGATTTCTCGTAAATCTCGCTGCAGGCCTTGTCGCCGAACTCGGCGAAATAGTCCGGGTGGCTGAATCCATGCAAGATCCATTCATCCGCCGTCTCGACCAGGGGGTAGTCGATGTCGGCATAGGGTTCGTTGTTCAAATGCTCGGACTTGTGCAGCACGATTTGAAACACGCCGGTCAGCGAACACTCGATTGCGGTGCCACACAGCTCCGAATCACCCTGTGATGCATGCGGGTCGCCAATGGACAGCAACGCTCCATCGACGCCGACGCGCAGATAAACGGTCGCACCCTTGCCCACCCGCCAGTTGTCGATATTGCCGCCGAAATAGGCCGGAGGAATCGAATCGACAAGCCCGGTTTCTCGAGGCGCGACAGCAATCACGCCGAAATGCGGGCGCACCGGAATCTTCACGTTCTTCAGAACGTTGTGGTTCTCGACGATGCTGCTGCGGTCGACCGGAATGCCGGGGTAGTCGATCGTCGGGTGCAGCACCCCGTTGGGATCGCGCTGCGGCGTCCAGCGATAGCTGTAGGCCGCATGCGCACAAGCTCCGTGCGCGTGGCCTGCGCTGCAATCGATCTCGTAGATGGTGATGACTTCGCGCGGCTTGGGCTCGGTGAGCAGCTCGTTGTAATGAAAGCCCCACCAGGCGGCTGCGTTGCTGCCGAAGACACGACCCTCGAACTTGGCGTTCGCCGATAGCCGAGGAAGAACATCAACGATCCTCACTTCAAGCACATCGCCGGGTTTGGCATCTCGCACATGGATGGGACCGGTGCAGATATGCACGCCGAAGCCCTCGCCACTTCCTCGGCCGTAAATGGATGCATTGGATGGGCCCGCGCCGCGCCGATCGACGTTCTTCTTTTCGCGAGTCCAGAGGAACACGCTTTCGGCGCCCGAATCCCCTTTGATCATGCGATCAAAGTCGTCGTAGGCATGCTGCGTCAAGGTTTCGATCGTGACGAGATCGCCGGAATTCACGGTCAACACGGGTGCGAGCGATTTGCTGAAGTAGCCCCAATGAATCGTCCTGTCGTTGGCGCAAAGATGATGGTGCTGGCCTGGGCATGGAGCTGCCGCGCGCTCGGTGCCCGGTGAAATGCCAAGCTGATCCTGCTCGGGTGGCGACGGCTCGTGCTTCACGCCTTCTCGATACCCGGCGGGCCAGCCGCGATGAATCACCCTGTGCAACGTTTGCTGGCTGGCTTCGCTGGACTGCAGACGGTATTGCCTGGGCGACACCTGGAATTGCTCACGAAACGCGCGACTGAAGTGCGCGGCATCGTTGAAACCCCAGCGGAAACAGATGTCGGAGATCGACAGATGGCTGTAAAGCCGGTTCGCGAGGTCGGCACGGCAATGCTCCAGCCGCTTCTGGCGCAGATGCGCCGAAAAGGTCTGCCCGCTCGCCTCGAACAGTTTTTGCAGCAAACGTTCGGAGATCCGCTCGCGTTTGGCAAGAGCGGCGAGACTCAGTTCGGGATCGCTCAGGTTGCCGTCGATCTGCCGCAGCAAGCGCTTGAACAGGACGGTGTGGGATACGCTCATGCCGCCCTGCAGGCGCATCGCACCGCTGTCGGCCAGACTGGTGATGACGAACTCGGAGAGCGTCTGTTCAATCGACGTGATCTGATCGTCGCCAAGGCTCTCGAATGATTCTGCCAGCGCGCCCAGTGTTCCTGCAAAGACGCGTCCGATGCCCGAGCGTCCCGACAAGCACCCCGCAGAGAGTGTGAGTGGGGCGGGAAGCCGCGCCTTCAAGGGTTCGCCGGGAATGCGCACGATGAACTGGCGGAAATCCGACCCGAAGCTCATTCCCAACTCGGCTGCAGACGTGCTGTAGACAATGTCGCCCGGCACGACCGGCACGGCATGTCCGCCTTCGAACAGGGTCGCCTTGCCGGCGATGTGCAGCGAGAGCCAGACGGCGTCCGGGTGATCGACCATGCGCTCGATGGTCTGCGGGGAGGAACTGATCCGAGCCAGTTCAATCCCTTGTGGCGAGCGCCCGGCCAGCACGGTGCCGTGCATGGGCGTGCCGCTGCCGGCCATCTCCGGGCGCAACCAATGCTGCTGCAAGGTCTCGCGCCATGCCATGGGGCGTTGCTGCACTGGATAGGACTCTGTCGTGAAGTACTCGGTATGCACGTTGGGCTCTTCCCGCAAGACCCAGTGGGAACAGCAAGAAACGTGCCGCTTCAAATCAGTCTCCACGCTGCAGGCCTTGCAGCACTGACGACCTACGTTCCAGTCTTCGTCACACGCGCAGGGAAAATCCCGCGCGGCATCTTGCAGTGCACGCCTTGGCGCCCGTCGACGACCTGGGTGACGCCAAAGTCAGCGCTGACGCTCATCAGCGAGTAGGCGTCGTCGCGGCTCAGGCCATGCTTGTCGACCAGCAGCTGGAGCATGTCCCTCGCCGCGTTCTTCATCGCCACATCGAGGTCTTCGTCGAAACCGTGCACGATCCATGTGTCGGGTGTTTCGAGCAGGGGCGATGGGAAGTGGAAGTCCTTGCGCAGCACGACCTGGAACATCACGTTCAGCGATGCCTCGATGGCGGTGCCGCTGATCTCGCCATCGCCTTGCGAGATATGCGGATCGCCGATCGAGAACAGCGCGCCGGGCACTGCCACCGGGTAGTACATGGTCGAGCCGGCGCCGATGCGCCAGTTGTCGATATTGCCGCCGTGCGCCCCCGGCGGCACCGTGCTCACCCGGCCCATGGCGTCCGGCGCCACCCCCGCGGTGCCCAGGTGCGGGCGCACCGGCACGCGGATTCCGCCGAGCGCCGGCTCGCAGGTGCAGGTTCCGCGCCGGGTCAGCTTGCCCGGCACCAAATACTTGCCGGGATAATCGAACGCATAGAGCGCGCTGGCGGTGTTGCAATCGGGCTCGATCTGATAGATCGTCACGCGCTCCTTCTCGCCCATCTCCTTGTAGAGGTGTCCCCAGTGCGCGGCGAGGTTGGATCCGTAGCGAAAGCGCGGCAGCATTTGCAGGTAGCGCACCTCGAGCATGTCGCCCGGGCGTGCATCCTCCACGTGGATCGGGCCGGTCATCAGATGCACGCCCGGGTTCCGGTCTTCCTCCGGAATGGTTTCGTAAAGCGCCCGCACCGCGTCGTCCATCATCAAATCAGGCGCGTCGCCAGCGTGATGCGTCACGGCCTCGGCACGCACGACATCCCCGCTTCTGATGCGCAAGGCGGGGGCCAGACCTGCATCGAAATAGCCCCAATGCACCGTTGCAAGCGTTGCAGGCAGTTCATGAAACATATTGGCTGCTTCCTCTGGTTGGTTGAACACTAAAGACACGACCTGCCCTTGCTCGCGTTCGGCTCGCGGGTCATAGCGCGAGGGCCGAAGTCTGGCCGGCGTTCATCACGCGGATGAAGCGCGCCGTCAGCGGATGGCGTGGATGGCTGAGGACGTCATGGGCCGGACCTTCCTCGACCACATGGCCATCCGTGAGAAAGACGACCCGATCCGCCACTTCTTCGGCGAACCGCAGTTGATGGGTGGAAATGATCATCGTGAGCTTGTCCTCCGTCGCCAGCTTGCGGATCACGTCCAGAACCTCGCTGACCATTTCCGGGTCGAGCGCGGAGGTGGGCTCGTCGAGCAGGAGCAGCTTGGGCCTCGGAGCAATCGCGCGCGCGATTGCCACGCGCTGCTGCTGTCCGCCGGACAGGTGGCGCGGCAATGTGTCGGCACGGTCGCCGAGGCCGACGCGATCGATCAGTTCCTGCGCCCGCTGCGCGGCGGCCTCGGGCGACCAGGCATGGACCCAGCGCAAGGGCCCGGCGATGTTTTCGATCGCGGTCAGATGAGCGAACAAATTGAATTGCTGAAACACCATGCCAACGCCGACTTCGATGCGTTGCCTGGCCACCGCGCTTGGCGACAGCACGATACCGCCCGCCGAGTACCCAACCCGGTGACCACCGATCAACACGGCGCCCGAATCCCAGGATTCGAGACGGTTGATGCAGCGGAGCAATGTGCTTTTGCCAGAGCCACTCGGCCCGAGAAGCGCGATGATTTCACCCGTGCGGACTCTCAGGCTCAGCCCACTGAAGACCTGACGTGGGCCGTAGCGCTTGGACAGATCCTGGATTTCGACGGCGATCGGACCATTGGCCAGATCAGCCGATCTGGCCATGCGCGCTCCGCGCGTCTCCGGGGCTGCGGTCTCAATCCCAGCTACCTCCGGGTGTGCGACAGTCGAAGCTGCCGCACCCGGAGGGCTTTGCGCGGATGGGCGCCGAGTCAACAGGCTCCGAAGACCAGCGCCGGGAGATCGTTGCCGGTCAAGATCGAGCGCACGTTCAGCGAGTAGCTGCAGAGCAGCCACAGTTCCCGTCAAAACGAGATAAAGCAGACCGGAGGCAAAAAAGACCGAGAAGAAATCGAAGGTCGACGATGCGAGCTGCGTGCTGCGCAGGGTCAATTCCTGGACCGAGATGAAGGATGCGAGCGACGAGTTCTTCAATGCGCTCACCGCTTCGTTGCCGAACGCGGGCACCATCGTGCGTATGGCCTGGGGCGCGATGACCCGCCGCATCAAGACGAACGATGGCATGCCCAGTGCCTGGCCGGCCGCAACCTGGCCACGGTCGACGCCGAGAATGCCCGAACGCAGAATCTCCGCAATGAAGGGGGCTTCGTTTGCGGCAAGCGCGATGCCGGCCGAGGCCATCGCACTGAGCCGGATGCCGAAGTGCGGCAGCGCGTCATAGACGAACACCATCTGCAGGATCAGCGGCGTGCCGCGGAAGATCACGGTGTAGGCCCTCGCCAGCGCGGACACCCAGCGCTGGCGAGACAACT